>DATBBI010000148.1:0-35534 GCA_036271115.1 Trebonia sp. | reverse complement strand
GCCGACATCTCGGCGTGACCCTCGTTGGGCCGCATGCCGATGCGGAACCACCCGCCGGCACCGGTACGCGGGTCGTAAAAGTCGATGTAACGGCTCTCGTTCCAGGTGCCGTTCGTGCCCACCGGATGCACGTAATCGTCGGCCTCGCTGAGCCGTCGGTCGGACACGCCGATCTCCAGAAAATTTAGCTAAACTATTGAGACGAAGAGCATTATCATGTCAGGGATGGCACGGACAGACAAGGGCAGCGCCGCGCGCGACGCCATGGCCGGCTGGCTCCGGTCATCGGCCGGCTTGCTGGGCCAGCTGCACTGGCGGCAGGTGGCCGGCGGTCTGTCCAACATCACCTACGTGGTCACCGATGAAACCGGCCGGCGGGTGGTGGTCCGGCGCCCCCCGCGGGGGGCGCTGACCGGGGGCGCCCATGACGTCCTCCGCGAGGCGCGCATCCTCGCGGCGCTGCGGCCGACCGCCGTTCCGGTCCCCGCGGTCCTGGCGGCGTGCCCGGACCCGGAGGTGGCGGGGGCACCGTTCTACGTCATGGAGCACGCGGCCGGAGCGGTGCTGGAGTCGGCCGAATCGGCCCGGCGGCTCACCCTGCCGCAGCGGCGCCAGCTGGGTTTCGAGCTGATCGACGTCTTGTGTGCCCTGCAGGCGGTCGACCTCGATGCGGTCGGCCTGGCCACGATGCGCCGCGGGACCCCCTACCTGGAGCGGCAGATCCGCCGCTGGAACGCCCAGTGGACGGCGACCGCCAGCCGGGTCGTCCCGGCCATCGACGATGTCTCGTCCCGGCTGCAGAAGATCCTGCCCACCGTGACACCCCAGCCCGATTGCCTGGTGCACGGCGACTTCCGCTTCGGCAACGTCATGGTGACCGGCAACAGGGAGACCGGCGAGTCGGTGCCGCGCATCTCCGCGCTGCTGGACTGGGAACTGGCCACCACCGGCCACCCGCTGGCCGACCTCGGTTTCCTCGGAGCGAGGATGCGGGCGCCTGCCGGGGTGCTCGAGCCAGGCCCCGACCCGTCGGCGGTCGACGGCTTTCCCTCCTACGGTGACCTCGCCGGCCGTTTCCGCCAGCGCACCGGCGTGTCAATCGATGACCTAGGGGTGTTCGTCGCGCTGAGCGCCTGGCGGTGGGCGATCATCGCCGAAGGCATCCAGCAGCGCTTCGCCCGCGGTGAGATGGGGGAGGTGGAGGCCGATGCAGCGTGGCACCGCCGCCGGGTCGAGCTGCTCGCCACGTTCGCGGCTGACGTCCTCGGCTGACGTGCCTGCCTCGACGTCCTCGTCGGCCTGACGTTTTAATCGCTGCGTGACTCGCTGCGCCATCGCAGCGGCATCCGAGCCGCCTCTTGCCCGGCTATGGCCGTTTACCACGCGCTCTTCACTGGCACGATCACAAAAAGTATACTGTTTACTGGTTGGCGTGCTACAAGATACACCGAGGTGGCCCACATCTGGATCTACTCAGTGTACTTATTTATGTTAGGCTGACGTGATGATAGAGACTGAGGTGCTTGTCGTCGGCGCGGGCAACTCCGCCATGTGCGCCGCTCTGGCGGCCCGCGACGCGGGCGCGGACGTCCTGGTGCTCGAGCGTGCTCCGGAGGGTGAACGGGGCGGCAACACCGCCTTCACCGCGGGCGCGATGCGAACCGTGTACGACGGGGTTGCCGACTTGCGGTCCCTCATTCCTGACCTCACGGCCGAGGAGATCGAGAACACCGACTTCGGCGCGTACCCGGCCGAGGCGTTCTACGCGGACATGGAGCGGGTCACCGACTATCGGGCGGACCCCGACCTGGTCGAGGTCATGGTGAGCCGCAGCCACGAGACGCTGACGTGGATGGCGGGCAAGGGCATCAGGTTCGCGCCCGCGTATGGCAGGCAGGCCTTCAAGGTCGATGGCCGGTTTCGCTTCTGGGGCGGGCTAACAGTCGAGGTGGTAGGCGGCGGCCCCGGACTAGTCGAGAGCGAGCACAAGATCGCCGCGAAGGACGGGGTCGATATTCGCTACAACAGCCGGGCGATCAGGCTGCTGGCCGACGATAGCGGCATCCACGGCGTTGTCGCCGTCGTAGATGGCGTCACGACCGAGATCCGGGCCCGCGCCGTGGTGCTGGCCTGCGGCGGCTTCCAGGCGAACGCCGAGTGGCGCACCCGCTACCTCGGCCCCGGCTGGGATCTGGCGAAGGTCCGCGGCACCAGGTTCAACACGGGCGAAGGGCACCGCATGGCCCTGGAGGCGGGTGCGTCCCCGGCGGGCAACTGGTCCGGCTGTCACGCGGTCGGCTGGGACCGCAACGCGCCCGAGTACGGCGACCTGGCGGTCGGCGACGGCTTCCAGAAGCACAGCTACCCGCTGGGCATCATGGTCAACGCCGACGGCAGGCGGTTCGTCGACGAGGGCGCGGACTTCCGCAACTACACGTACGCCAAGTACGGGCGCCGCATTCTGGAGCAGCCGAGCCAGTTCGCCTGGCAGGTTTTCGACCAGCAGGTGGTGCACCTGTTGCGCGATGAATACCGGATCCGTGAGGTGACCCGCGTCCAGGCCGCCACGCTCGACGAACTGGCACACCGCCTCGACGGGGTGAACCCGGAAGGCTTTCTCGCCGAGGTCGCCGCGTTCAACGCGTCCGTTGACGTCACGGCCCCCTTCGACCCGACGGTGAAGGACGGCCGCGGTACGGTCGGCCTCGCTGTCCCGAAGTCGAACTGGGCCAATCCGCTGACGGAGGGGCCGTTCCTCGCCTTCCAGGTCACCTGTGGCGTGACGTTCACGTTCGGCGGCATCCGGATCACGCCGCAGGCACGGGTGGTCAGCGCGGAGGGCAGCCTGATGCCAGGCCTGTTCGCGTGCGGCGAGATCATCGGCGGGCTGTTCTACCACAACTATCCGGGTGGCACCGGTCTCACCGCCGGGTCAGTCTTCGGCCGCGTCGCCGGGACGAACGCCGCCCGCGAGGCGGCCTGGCACGGGAATGAGCAGGGGAATGACGCGCGCGGTGCGTGAGCTCGGGATGATGATCGGGGGCAGGCGGACACCGGCCCGCGACGGCGCGACATTTGAGTCGATCGACCCGTTCACCGGCGAGCCGTGGGCGCGGATCGCTCGCGGCGGCGCGGCGGATGTCGACGCGGCCGTGCGGAACGCGCATGCGGCCTTCCACTCGAAGGCCTGGTCAAGCCTGACCGCCAGCGCTCGCGGGGAGCTGCTGGTCCGCCTGGCCGACATCGCGCTCGACCGGCTCGACGAACTGGTGGCGGTCGAGTCCCGTGACAATGGCAAGTCACGCAAGGAACTGCGTGGCGCGCTGCGGACGATGGCGAGCTGGTACCGCTACTACGGCGGCATGGCCGACAAGGTGCTGGGCGAGGTCATCCCCGTCGACCGGCCAGACTCCCTGAACTACACCGTGCCGGAGCCCTACGGCGTGGTGGCCGCGATACTGCCATGGAACTCGCCGCTGCGCCTGGCCGCCTGGAAGATCGCACCGGCCCTCGCGGCCGGAAACGCCGTCGTGCTCAAGCCGAGCGAGCACGCGAGCGCGTCCAACCTGATGTTCAACGAGCTCTTCGACGCGGCCGGGTTCCCGCCGGGGATCGTCAACGTCGTCACCGGGTTCGGGCCGGATGTGGTGCCCGCGCTGATCGCGCATCCGCTGGTCAGGAAGATATCGTTCACCGGCGGCGTCGCGGCGGGAACCCTGGTCGGGGAGCTCGCGGCGAGGCATCTCAAGCCGTGCACCCTGGAGCTCGGCGGCAAGTCCCCCCAGATCGTCTTCGCCGACGCCGACCTGGACCGGGCCGCGGACGGGATATCCGCCGGGGTGTTCTCCTCGGGCGGGCAGACGTGCCTCGCTGGATCCCGCCTCCTGGTCCATGCCTCGGTGCACGACGAGTTGCTCGGCCGCATCATCGATCGCGCCAAGCGGGTGCGCCTGGGCGATCCGTGCGATCCAGAGACCGACGTCGGCCCGGTGGCCACGGCCGCGCAGTACCGGACGATCGAAGAGCACATCGCCGATGCCAGGGCGTCGGGTGCCGTGCTGGCCTTCGGCGGGGATACCGGCGACGGGCGCTTCCTCGGCCCGGCGGTGTTCGACCAGGTCACGCCGGGCAGTCGGCTCTTCCGGGAGGAAGTCTTCGGCCCGGTGCTGGCCGTGACCTGCTTTGAGTCCGAGCAGGAGGCGATCGATTTGGCCAACGACGTGCCGTTCGGCCTGGCCGCGGGCGTGTGGACGCGGGATATCGCCAGAGCCCACCGAGTGGCGCGCCAGGTGCAGGCCGGAACCGTGTGGGTCAACACCTACCGCAACACGGTGCCGCAGTCACCGTTCGGCGGCTACAAGGCGTCCGGCCTGGGGCGCGAGAGCGGCCTCGAGGGCATCAGGGAATACCTGCAGATCAAGAGCGTCTGGGTCGATCTGAGCGGGGACGGCACCGATGGCTGAGCCACACTACCGCGTGTTCGCGCTGCGGTACGGGACTAACCAGCGCCGGCGCCGCGTGGAGAACGTGATCTTCCGCGCCCCGGGAGATGACCACGACGGGCCGATGCCCATGGACTTCTTCATCTGGGCCATCGTGGGGGCCGACGGCCCCGGCCGCGGCGGGATCGTGCTCGTCGACACGGGGTCCGGACCCGCGACCATGGCCGCGCGCGGACACGACCACCTGCGCTCGCCGGCCGCGGCGCTCGCCAGCGCCGGCATCGCTCCGGATGACGTCAGCGACGTCATCACGACCCACATGCACTGGGACCACGCCGGCAACATCGCTGACTTCCCTGGCGCGCGGCTCCACGTTCAGCGCGCCGAGGTGGCCCACGCGACCGGCCCGTCGATGTGCAGCGGCTTCCTGCGGCGGCCATACGACCTGGAGCAGCTGGGCGAATGGCTCACGGAGCTGTACCGCGGCCGGGTCACGTTCCACGAGGGCGACGACGAGATCGCGCCCGGTATCTCCGTCCATCATGTGGGCGGGCACACCCCCGGCATGCAGATTGTCCGGGTGAACACCGACCGCGGGCAGGTCGTCCTGGCGTCGGACGCCGTCCATTACTACGAGAACCTGACCGCCGAGAACCCGTTTCCCGTCCTGGTCAGCGCGATCGACTACATCGAGGCGCTCCGGTCGGTCAGCCGGCTGGCGGACGGGCCCGATCACATCATCCCCGGCCATGATCCGCGCGTGCTGAGCCGGTTTCCCGCCGCCCGCCCCGGCCTCGCCGACGCGGTCGCGCTCCATCTCGAGCCGGTCAGGGGTGCCGGCGAGCCCGCCGTCGGCGCGGGCGACCGCAGGAAGGCGGTGACCCCGTGAAGATGCGTGCCGCCGTGCTGCGCACCGCCGGCCTGCCCGTGCCATTCGCGGCCAGCAAGCCGTTCGAGGTGACCGACGTCGAGCTGTCCGGTCCCGGACCCGGGGAGGTGCTTGTCAAGATCGCCGCCGCGGGGGTCTGCCACTCGGACCTGTCCGCCGTGACCGGGCACAGGCCCCGCAGGCTTCCCGCGGTCGCGGGTCACGAGGCGGCTGGCGTCGTCGAGGAAACCGGGGCCGGCGTGACCGCGCTAGCGCCGGGCGACCACGTCGTCATGGTCTTCGTGGCCAGTTGCGGGGCCTGCGCGCTGTGCCTCGGCGGCCGCCCTAACCTGTGCCAGTCATCCTGGCAGGCCCGGGCCGAGGGCACGCTGCAGACCGGCGCCCGCCACCTCAGCCTGGCCGGCCTGCCGCTGAACCACTGGAGCGGCATCTCGGCCTTCGCGGAATACGCCGTGGTCACCCCGCAGTCCCTGGTGCGCGTCGACACTGACCTGCCGCTGGATATCGCGGCGATCTTCGGATGCGCGGTCATCACCGGGGTGGGCGCGGTCGTGAACACGGCGAAGCTGACGCCTGGCTCCTCGGCCGCCGTCGTCGGGCTCGGCGGGGTGGGCCTGTCAGCCATGCTCGGCGCGCTGGCCAGCGGCGCGCGGCTGGTGGCGGCCGTCGACGTGTCGCCGGGCAAGCTCGAACTGGCAAGGACCCTGGGCGCCACGCACGTATACGACGCCAGGAAACCGGACTGCGCCGAGCAGATCCTTGACGAGCTCGGCGGGGCCGATTTCGTCTTCGAGATGAGCGGGGCCGCGGCCGCGGCCCGGCTGGCTTACCAGGTCACCGGGCGTGGCGGCACGATGGTGACCGCGGGGCTGCCGGACCCGGCCCAGCGCCTGGAGCTCCCGCTGGCCGACCTCGTGGCCACCGAACGCACCGTCAAGGGCAGCTACATGGGCAGCGCGTCCCCGCTGCGCGACATCCCGCGCTACCTGGACCTGTTCCGCGCGGGCCGGCTGCCCGTCGACCGGCTGCGGACGGCCACGCTGCCCCTGGACGAGATCAACGAGGCCTTCGACCGGATGGTCTCGGGCACGTCGGTGCGCGACGTCGTCGATCCGTGGAAAAGCGCCCCGGCCCCGGCCGCGGCAACAGCTGGCGACTAACCGGCAAACGCTGCCAACAGCAACGGAGGTAATCATGGACGACGACGTGCTCTACCAGAAGGACGCGGTCAGCCATATCGCGAGGATCACGCTGAACCGGCCCGCCAAGCTGAACGCGATGACGCTGGACATGTACGAGAAGATCGTCGCGCATCTCGACGACGTGGCCGAGGACGACCAGATCAAGGTAGTGATCCTCCAGGGCGCTGGCGAGAACTTCACCGCGGGCGTGGACATGAACGAGGTGTACGACTGGTACGGGCCCGCGAAAGGCGCCGACGGCAAGAAGCGGCGGCCGAGCCAGCGCCGCCGCCTGGTCGTGGACCGGCGGACATCGCAGGTCTACGACCGCGTCACCTACCACCCGAAGGTGACGATCACGGCGGTCCGCGGCTTCGCGCTCGGCGGCGGGCTGGAATTCCTGATGAGCTCGGACATCAGCGTGGTCGGGGACGACGCCAAGGTCGGCATGCCGGCCACGCGCTACCTGGGGCCCGTGCTTGGCGACCTGCACCTGTTCTTTCATCGCCTCGGCCCAGTGCTGGCCAAGGATCTGCTGCTGACCGGGCGGATCGCCGAGGCGAGCGAACTGGCAGGCCGTGGCGTCTTCACCCGGTTCGTCCCCGCGGCGGATGTGACCACGGTCGCCGACGAGCTCGCCGCCCAGGTGGCCCGCATGCCGGCCGATGGCATCGTGATCGCCAAGGAGGCCTACCGGCTGGTCGAGCAGAGCATGGGCATGGCGCTTTCGCAGGTCAGCAGCTACCTGCTGCACGCCTACGGCACCAACCTCCAGTTTGAGGAGGACGAGTTCAACTTCGTCAGGAACAGGTCAGGCGCCGACCTCGCGGAGACGTTCGACCAGGCCGAGGAGTTCTATCTCGACGCTCAGCGCGCGGGTGAAGGCAAGAACATTTCGTTACGGAACGTACGGTTGCTTCGAGTGCCGGGGGCGGCGGAGCTCACAGGCCGGACAGCACGGCTCGCTCCCACTCCTCGTCGCCGATCGTGTGCCGCTCCGCCGTGATCCGTTTCGCGTCGTCGCCGACCGGGTTCCGCAAGGGCGGGTCGTCGAGTTCCACCAGGCCGGCGATTGCCGCGGCGGCCTCGTCCGCGGACAGGACCGTCGCGCGCATGCCCTGGATGGACCGGAAGGCACGCTCGGTCAGCTCGCGGTAGCCTGTGTCGGCGGCGTCAACCCGCAGCCGGTTGCGGCCGAAGGACGTGGCGACGGCGGCCGGCTCGGCCAGCAGCACGTCCACGCCGAACACGGCCAGCTCGAGCCGCATCGCCTCGCTCAGCGACTCGAGTGCGGTCTTGCTTGCGGCGTAGAGTCCGAGCAGCGGGTACCCGCGCAGCGCGGCGGAACTGACGTTGATGACGCGGCCGCGCTTGTTCGTCCGCATCGCCGGCAGGAACGCCTGGCATACCCGCAGCATGCCCCACACGTTGGTGTCGAAGACCCGCTGAGCCGTGCCGACAGGCATCATCTCCAGCGGCGCCCACGCGGAGACGCCAGCGTTATTGATGAGCACGTCCACCGGGCCGGCTGCCTCCGCCGCCGCCGTCACGGACGCCGCGTCCGTGACGTCAAGCTCGAAGCGAGCGTGCGCGGGCAGGTCGGCCAGCTTCGCGGCGTCCCGCCCGGTGGCGGTGACCCGGTGCCCTCGCGCGCGCAGTTCGGCGCATAGCGCGCGGCCGATTCCCGAGGAGCACCCGGTCACCAGGATCCGCGCCGGGTCGCGCTCATTCCAGCCAGTCGTCATAGCGCCCAGCTTAACTCGATCGGCACCGCACTGGCCAATTTTAGTATACTTAATACGATCTTGGGCTGCCGAGCCCGGAGTCAGCGGCCGGTCCAGGCCGGCGGCCGCTTCCCGGCGAAGGCGGCCGCCCCCTCGCGAGCGTCGGCGGAGGCCAGGATCTGCGCGACCAGCGGCTGCTGCCGGGCGAAGCCCTCCGCGATGGTCCCGTCGGCCGCCTGGTCGAGGATCTGCTTCGTGATCCGCACGGCGAGCGGCCCGTTCTGGGTGATCCGGCGCGCCAGGTCGAGCGCGCCATCCAGCGCCTGGCCAGGCGCCGTGAGCTGGTTCACCAGGCCGAGCCGGCTCGCGTCGGCCGCGTCGAGCGGCTCTCCCGTCAGGGCCAGTTGCATCGCGATGGCCGGGGGGATCCGCCGGGGCAGCCTGAGCAGGCCGCCCGCGGCCGCCACCAGGCCGCGCTTGACCTCGGGGATCCCGAAACGCGCGTCTTCCGCCGCCACGATCAGATCGCAGGCCAGCGCGATCTCAAAGCCTCCGGCCAGTGCCCACCCCTCGACCGCGGCGATCATCGGCTTGCGCGGCGGGTGCTGGACGAACCCGGCGAGGCCCCGCCCTGGCAGCGCCACCAGCTCTCCGGCCAGGAAGGCCTTGAGGTCCATCCCCGCGCAGAAGTTGCCGCCCGTTCCGGTAATGATGCCCAGGGTCAGGTCCGCCCGCTGGTCGAGTTCATCCACGGCGGCCGCCACCGCCTCGCTGACGGCCCGGTTGATCGCGTTACGCGCTTCCGGCCGGTTGATCGAGATCACCTGCACGCCGTCGACTTGGTCGACAATCACGCTGTCCGTCACGTGCTCACTCCCTGGGAAGCGTTGAAGCATTGTCAGAATTTAGGATACTCTTCTTACATGTCGTCCGCTATGATCATCGACGTCGTCCGCACCGGATCGGGCAAGGGGAAGCCCGGCGGTGCCCTGTCGCAGGTACATCCCGCGACGCTGCTCGCGACCGCTCTGGTGGCACTGCTCGACCGCAACGACTTCGATCCGGTCCTCATCGATGACGTGATCGTCGGCTGCGTCACGCAGAGCGGCGAGCAGTCCCTCAACGTCGGCCGCACCGCGGTGCTCGCCGCCGGGCTTTCCGAGTCGGTACCGGCCGTGACCATCGACCGCCAGTGCGGGTCGGGCCAGCAAGCCGCTCACTTCGCGGCGCAAGGGGTGATGGCCGGCGCCTACGACGTGGTGATCGCCTGCGGGGTCGAGTCCATGAGCCGCGCGCCCATGTTCTCCAACACCCTGGGACAGGACGCGAATGGCGGCCCGGTGCGGCACAGGTATCCAGCCGGCCTGGTCCAGCAGGGGATCTCCGCGGAGCTGATCGCGGCCACGTACGGCTTGAGCCGTCCCGAGCTCGATGAGTTCGCGGCCCGGTCGCACCGGCTCGCGGCCGCCGCCGCGGCGGCCGGGGCATTCGCGAACGAGATCATCCCGGTGCAAGCTGATGACACGTCTGACGCGATCTTCGACCGAGACGAGACCATTAGGGCGGATACGACGCCGGCAACGCTGGCCGGGCTGCCCGCCGCGTTTCACGACCCCGGGCACGCCCGCCGGTTTCCCGGGATCGGCTGGCACATCACCGCGGGGAATTCCTCGCCGCTCACCGATGGCGCCTCCGCGGCGCTGATCATGAGCGAGGAGATGGCCGACGCGCTGGGACTGAGGCCGCGCGCTCGTTTTCACGCGTTCTCCGTGGTGGGCAGCGACCCGCTGATGATGCTCACCGGCCCGATCGCCGCGACGGAGAAGGTGCTGAAGCGGGGTGGCCTCGCGGTCGACGATATCGACGCCTTCGAGGTCAGTGAGGCGTTCGCCTCGGTGCCCCTGGCCTGGCAGGCGGAGCTGGGTGCCGACCCGGCCCGGGTCAATCCCCGGGGCGGGGCCATCGCACTCGGGCACCCGCTCGGCGCTTCGGGCACCCGGATTCTCGCGACCCTGGTCAACTACCTGGAGTCGGCCGGCGGGCGGTACGGGCTGCAGACCATGTGCGAGGGCGGCGGGATGGCCAACGCGGCCATCATCGAACGACTGTAAGACCATCTCGAATGCGAAGGCAGGTAAGAGCGTGAATCTGAGCGAGGACACGGCACTGGTAACCGGCGGGGCGTCCGGGCTTGGCGAGGCGACGGTGCGCCGCCTCGCCGGCGACGGCGCCTCCGTCGTCATTCTCGACCTGCCCTCCTCCAAGGGCGAGACGCTGGCCAAGGACCTCGGCGGTCGCGTCCGGTTCGCCGCGGCGGACGTCACCAGCGAGGACGAGGTGCGCGCCGCGCTGGACATCGCCGAGACCGCGGGGCCGCTCCGGGTCGTGGTGAACTGCGCGGGCATAGGCACTCCCGGGCGGATCATCGGGAAGAACGGAGTGCTCCCGCTCGAGCAGTTCCGGCGCATCGTGGACGTCAACCTGACCGGTACGTTCAACGTCGTGCGGCTCGCCGCGGAGCGGATGATGCGCAACGAGCCGGCCGAGGGCGAGCGCGGTGTCGTGGTCATGACCGCCTCGGTGGCCGCCTTCGAAGGGCAGGTGGGCCAGATCGCCTACTCGGCGAGCAAGGGCGGCATCCACGCGATGACGATTGTCGCCGCCCGCGACCTGGCGGACAAGCAGATTCGGGTCAACACGATCGCACCGGGGATCTTCCTCACGCCGATGATGATGACGCTGCCAGCGGAGGCTCGTGCCTCCCTCAGCGCGCAGATCCCGCACCCGTCCAGGATGGGGGACCCGGCCGAGTACGCGGACCTGGTCGCCGCCATCGTGCGCAACCCGATGCTGAACGGGGAGACGATCCGCCTGGACGGCGCGATCCGGATGGGACCCCGCTGAGCGGGGACCGCCGCGGGTAACCGCGGCAGTCCCAGGGCGCGGCTGACGAGGTTGCGCTGGATGTCGATGCTGCCGCCCCCGACCACCTGCATGATCGACAGGCGCAGGGTGTACTCGAAAGCACCCCGGCCCGGCACGCCGGGCACCCCCTCGCCGAGCGCGGCGGAAGGCCCCAGGATCCGGAGTGCCGCCTCGCTGAAATCCTCGGTTAGCTGGCTGGCAATGATCTTCGCCATCGGCGCTTCGAGCCGGGCGCCGTTGCCTGCCCGCGCCGTCGCGCGGACGCTCGCGTTCACCAGCACGCGGGCGGCCTGCAGGCGCGCGGCGAGTTCGCTGATCAGCCGCCGCTTGGCGCTGCCGCGCCCGCCCGCGAGCCCCTGCGGGTCCTTGCGGATCTCGGCCAGCACGTCGTCAAGCAGCCGCAGGACGGTCGCGGCGTTGCTGGCCATCAGCACGCGTTCCTGCGCCAGTGCCTCGCCGATGACCTTCCAGCCGCCGTTGACCTCACCGATCCGGTCGGTGTCGGGAATCCGGAAGTCGTCGAAGAACGTCGAGCACGATACTTCCCCGGACAGGGCCGTATGCTGCTGCAGCTCGAAGCCGGGCCGGCCGGTCCTGGTGAGGAAGACCGTGATGCCGGCGTGCGGCGGCGTAGCGTCGGGGTCCGTGCGGGTAGCGAGCCACACCCATGTCGCCCGGTGAGCGCCGGTGCCCCACATCTTGCGGCCGTTCACGATCCATTCATCGCCGTCACGAACAGCGCGGGTGCGCAGCCTCGCCAGGTCGGAACCTACCTCCGGCTCGGAGTAGCCGAGAAAGAACGGGAAGTCGCCGGAGGCGAGAAGGGGAAGGTAGCGCGCCTGCTGCTCCGGTGTCCCGTGCCGGATGATGGCGGTGCCGAACATGTCGGCGGCGCTCTTCGCCAGGAGCGGGAGTCGCTGATAGCTCATCTCTTCGCCGATCACCATCTGCTCCTCGACCGAGGCCCCCTTGCCGCCGGCCGTCTCCGGCCAGGCCAGGCTCAGGTAGCCGCGCTTGACCGCCTCAGCCGTCAGCCCGGCGTTGAAGCGCTGCTCGAAGTGGACGACGGCGGCGTCCGTGCGAAACGGGGCCAGGAACTCCCTGATCTCCTCGCGGAACCGCTCCGCGGCATCCCCGAGTTCCAGGGCGGGCAGGCCTTCTCCGGACTCGATCAGCACGTCGGCGACGTCGCCGTCTGCGAGCGGCAGCTCGTCAAGCTTGCTGACGTCGGCGTTGACCCGCCGGAACAACCAGGGCGCGTCGTGCTCTTCGAAGTACCCCATCGCCGCCAGCGTGTGCTGCGCTCCGAACTGGGCGCTGACGGCGGCCGGCCCGGCGAATTCAACCGCGAGGGCGGCCGCGAGCTGCCAGTTGGCCCGGCCGGACAGGTACGCCCGGACCGCCTCGTCCAGGAGGTAGTGGCACGCGGTCATGTCGCACGCGCCGTTCACCGCGCGGTGGGAGACCGCCTGGAAGCTCCCGATCGGCTTGCCGAACGCGACCCGCTCCTTGGCGTGGGCGATCGAGTACTCCACGGTCCGTTCGGCGGCGCCCACGGCCCGGGCCGCGAGGCCGATGCGCAACAGGGACTTGGCGTCCTCGACGGCCGCGGCGCCCGGCCTCGCCCAGGCGGTGATCTCATCGCCGAGAGTGACATCCGACCACGGCGGGCGCGCGAGCCCCGCCACCGGCACCGCCTGCGCGATCGGCCGGAGCAGGACCTCACCGTCGTCGAGGATCAGCAGCGCGTGCGTGGCCGCCGGGGCCGCCTCGATGAACCGGAGGTGGAGCGCGTCCGGCCGCGTGCACGCCGCCACCGGGCGGACGGCGCCCGCGACGATGTCCGCGACGACCGGGGACTCTCGCGGGAGGAGGCGCACGGCGACGTACACGTCCATCAGCGGCAGCGGGCAGGCAACGCGCCCGAGCCGGCTCATCGCCGCGACGACGGCATCCAGCGCCCCTTCCGTGGCGAGTTCCGTCCAGCCCTGCTCGGCTGCCGTGGCCCACAGCACCCGGAGCGCGGCGAAATCCGGATCTTCCCCGGCGGCCCGGGCCTGCGGCCATTGCTCAGCCGCCACCCCGTCCACCACATCGGTGAAGTCCCGCAGCTCGGTCGCGGAAAGCCCCGCCGTCACGGTCATCTGTGCTCCGCTCTTCTCTCGCGGTAGAAGGCGGGCAGCCCGCCCGCCAGCGGGATGATCTTGATCCTGGTCAGCCGGCTGGCCGAGATCCGCCACGCGCCTTCCTCCCACGTGTAGCGATCCTCGTAGTGGCCGAAGCCCTGGAATCCGACCGGCGGCTCGGTGCCGCGGACCTCGAAGTAGTCAGACATGGCCCAGACGCCGCTGGCCTGCCCGGCCCCGAGGATCTCGATCTCCGGCAGGAATCCCTGGTGCGCCGAGCGCACGCCGTCCGACGCCGTAGCGATGAACTCGACAATGGCGGGCCGCCCGGCGACCTCCTGGTCGCCGCCCCCCACCACCGCGTCACGGGTGAAGACGTCGCCGAATTCAGCCCAGTTCTGGACGTCCATCAGCCGGAAGTAGCGGGCCTTCAGCTGCTTGATCGCCTCGATGTCCGCCAGGTGCTCTAGGTTCATGTCCCGTCATCACTCCTAAAAAAGTATACTCAAATAGAGTACGGGCGGCTCAGAGAGTGAGGCAACCCCACCGTGCAGCTGGGCATCTATCTCGACATGCGCAACCCGCCGGGCTGGCCGGCGCCGTGGGCCGACCTCTATCGCGACACGATCGACCTGGTAGTGGACGCTGAAAGGCGCGGCGCGCAGGCCGTGTGGCTGACCGAGCATCATGGGTTCGAGGACGGCTACCTGTCGCAGCCGCTGGCCCTCGCCGCGGCCCTGGCGGTCCGGACTCGTTCAATACGGATCGGAACGGCGGTGCTGCTGGCACCGCTTCGCCACCCGCTGCACGTCGCGGAGGAGGCCGCGCTCGTGGATGTGCTGTCGGCCGGCCGGCTGGAGCTCGGGCTCGGTGCCGGATATGTCCGCTCGGAGTTCGAGGCGTTCGGGGCGGACGAAGCCCAGCGCTACCGGACGACCGAGGCGTGCGTGCGGCGCCTGCGGGCGCTGTTCGCCGGCGGTGGGCTGCGGCCGCCGCCGGTCCAGGCCGACCTCCCGATCTGGCTCGGATACCAGGGGCCGCGCGGCGCCCGCCGCGCAGGAGCGCTCGGCGTCGGCCTGCTCAGCCTGGACCGGGACCTGTATCCGCACTACCTGCGGGGGCGGGCCGACGCGGGCCTCGACGGCGGCGGCCGGGTCGGCGGAGTCGTCAACATGCTCCTGGCCCGCGATCCCGACAGGGCGCTCGAGCAGGTCCTGCCGCACCTGGCCTACTACCTCAACAGCTACCGGCGGGCCATGACCGACGGCCGGGAGCGCCGGCCACCGCGGGTACTCGAGGTCGATGAGCTGCGTCGCGAGTTCCGGGCAACAGGCGCGGCGCGCGGCTTCACGATCGTCGACGCCAAGCAGGCCCGCGCTGGGCTGGCCGCGATGACCGCGGGCCTGCCCGTTCGTCACCTGCTGTTCTGGTGCCGGATCGGCGGCATGCCGGACGCGCTGGTCGCGGAGCACCTTGAGCTGCTCTTCGGCGAGGTCAGGGCCGGCCTCCACGCCAGTTAGCGGCGTTGCGGCTCCACCAGCCCGCCGCGTCGCAGCCACTCGCCGGCGTCCGGGATGCCCCAGCTTTCGAAGACCTCCCGGCTGTGCGCTCCGGCCTCCGGAGCCGGGCCGGAGACCCGGCCTGGCGTTCGCGAGAACCGGGGCGCCGGGGCCGGCTGGACCACGCCATCACGGTCGACCAGGGTCTCCCGGTCCGCTAGCTGCGGGTTCCCGGCGGCCTCGGCGAAGGACAGCACCGGGGTGACGCAGGCGTCTGTCCCCTCGAAGAGGCTGGCCCACTCGTCCCTGGTGCGCTGCGCGAACCGCCGCGCCAGTGCCGAGCGCAGCTCTGGCCAGCGCGACTGGTCGTGCTGAGCAGGCGCCCCCTCGATCTCCAGCAGCCGGATCAGCTCAGCGTAGAACGCTGGCTCGATCGCGCCGACCGCCATCCACTGCCCGTCGGCGGTCTCGTAGACGTCGTAGTACGGCACGCCCGTATCCAGCGGGTTCACCCCGCGCTCGTCACGCCAGATGCCCGCGGCGCGAACGCCGTGCACGAACGCGGTCAGCGACGCGGTTCCGTCCACGATCGACGCGTCGATGACCTGGCCCTGGCCGGACCGCTCGCGCTCGAGCAGGGCGGCGAGGACGCCGGCCAGCAGGAACATGCTGCCGCCAGCGAAGTCCCCGAGCAGGTTCAGCGGAACCTGGGGCGGCCCGCCGGCCCGGCCGATCGCGTGCAGCGTCCCGGTGACGGCGATGTAGTTGATATCGTGGCCGGCCATCTGCCGCCACGGGCCGGTCTGGCCCCAGCCGGTCATCCGCGCGTAGACGAGCCGCGGATTGCGCTGGCGGCATACGTCCGGGCCGATGCCGAGCCGCTCGGCCACGCCGGGCCGGAACGGCTCGAGCAGCACGTCGGCGCGGCCGGTCAAGGCCAGCAGCGCCTCCGGCCCCGCCGCGTTCTTCAAGTCGATCAGCACTGACCTCCGGCCCCGGCCGACGACGGGCCAGGGCGGATCCTCTGGCTGGCCCGGACGGTCGACCCGCACGACGTCGGCGCCCAGGTCGGCGAGCAGCATCGCGGCGTAGGGCGCCGGGCCGAGCCCGGCCAGTTCCACGACCCGCAGGCCGGCCAGCGGGCCATTCGTCGCGGCCACTCGTCGCCTCCGTTCCCGCCGGTCAGCGCGGCTGCGCACCATCTGATATATTTAGGATACTCTATTGAAGGGAAACGGATGCCCGCCCAGGTCCCGCTCGTCGCTTATCTCGCCCTTGGCGATCGTCCGCACCTGATCGCTCGCCAGTGCCGGCAGTGCGGTGCCCGGTTCTTCGACCGCCGCAATGCCTGTGCCTCGTGCGGCGGCCAGGCCGGCTTCGATGACGTCGATCTGCCCGACGAGGGGGTCCTGCGCACGTTCACGGTCGTGTCCGTGGCGGCGCCGGGCGTGCCCGTGCCCTACGCCGCCGGCGTGATCGACCTGGCCGGTACCAGCGTCCGCGCGAACCTGGTCAACGTGAAACCCGATCCGGCCAGCCTCGCGCTGGGCATGCGGGTCCGGCTGAGCACGTTCAGCATGGGATCGGACGCCGCTGGCGTCGAAGCCATCGGCTTCGGCTTCGAGCCGGCCGGCTCACCAGAAGGGGGAATGGCGTGATGCCGGATACGGTCTGGATTCTCGGCGTCCACATGACGAAATTCGGCAAGCACCCCGACAAGGATCTCGTGGACCTCGCGTCCGAGGCCGCCCTGGGGGCGATGGCCGACGGCGGGGTGTCCATCCGCGACATCCAGGTCCTGGCGGCCGGCAACGTGACCGGCGGGCCGGCCGGCATCGGTCAGCAGCTGCAGAAGCAGATCGGCCAGACCGGCATCCCGGTCTACAACGTCACCAATGCCTGCGCCACCGGCGCCACCGCGCTGCGCACGGCGATCATGGCGATCAAGGCCGGCGAGGCGGACCTCGGCCTGGCGGTCGGCGTCGAGAAACTGTCCGGCGCGGGCCTGCTCGGGGTGACAGGGACCCAGCGCGGCGACGGCGAGCCCTGGCACGCGTCCGGCCGGTACGGGAGCATCACGTCCATGGACGGCTGGGTCGGTACCGACACCATGCCGGGCGTGTTCGCTCAGATCGGCCTGCAGTACCTGAGCGACCACCCGTACGCGGGCGCGCCACTCGAGCTGTTCGCCAGGATCAGCGAGAAAAACCACGCGCACTCCACGCTGAACCCGCTCGCGGCCTACACCAGGCGGATGAGCCTCGATCAGATCATGAACGACGTCATGATCGCCTATCCCAACACCCGCCCCATGTGCTCGGCGAACTGTGACGGGGCCGCGGCGGCCGTGCTGATCTCCGGCGCCGCGCTGAGTCGCCTGCCGACGGGGCAGCGGCGGCGGGCGGTCAAGATCTCCGCCTCCGTCCTGACGAGCGATCCGTGGCGGGAAGCCTGCCAGGTCCTGCCGGACGTGAGCACGCTGACGAGGCAGGCGGCGGCCTCGGCCTACGAGGCCGCGGGCGTCGATCCCGCCGACCTCGACCTCGTGGAGCTGCATGACTGCTTCGCGACCGCCGAGCTGATCCACTACGACAACCTCATGCTGTGCGAGCCGGGCGGCGCGGTGGACCTGTTCGACAGCGGCGCCACGTGGCGCGACGGCCGGCTGCCGGTCAACGTGTCCGGCGGGCTGCAGTCCAAGGGGCATCCGATCGGCGCCACCGGGATCGCGAACGTGTGGGAGGTGTGTCAGCACCTGCGGGGCGAAGGCGGCCAGCGGCAGATCGACGGAGCGCGGGTCGGCCTGGCGCACGTCATCGGGCTCGGCTCGGCCTGCGGTATCCACATCCTGGAAAAGGCGGCTTAGCGACTGGACAGCACCATCACAAGCGCAGTAGCTGCTTGCCGGTGCCCTCGCCGTTGAACAGCCGCAGAAACGCCCGCGGGGCGTTGTCGAAGCCTTCGTGTACCTCGGGCTGACAGGCCAGTTCGCCGCGGTCGAGCCAGCCGGTCAGTGCCCGCTGCGCTTCGTCCATCCGGTCGGCGAAGTCGGACAGCAGGTATCCCTCCATCCGGACCCGGCGCGTGACGAGCTCGAACAGGTTGCGCGGACCGGCCGGAGCCTCGTCCGTGTCGTAGCTCGCGATCTGCCCGCACATCACGATCCGGCCGTGATCGGCCATGTTGTCGATGGCCGACTCGAGGATGGATCCGCCGATGCCGTCGAAGAAGACGTCGATGGCGTCTGGGCAGAGTTGCCCGAGCCGCCGGCTGACCGATTCCTGCCGGTAGTTGATGGCCGCGTCCAGACGGCAGGCCTCGACGAGCCAGCGGCACTTGTGGCTGTTCCCGGCGATGCCGATGACCCGCGCCCCGGCGATCCTGGCGATCTGCGCGGCCATGCTGCCCGTCGCCCCGGCTGCGCCGGAGACCACGACCGTGTCTCCGGCCCGCACGCCGCCTACGTCCCGGATCCCGAAATACGCGGTTGGGCCGTTCCCCACCAGGACGGTCAGCTGCCGGTCCATGGGGATCGCCGCGTTGAGGTGCTGCACTGGCTGGTCGGCGCCGATCCGCACGTAGTCCTGCCAGCCGAACATGGCGTTGCGCACCAGGTCGCCGGCGGCGAGGTCGGCACGGCGCGAGGCCACGATCTCGACCACGGCCGGCCCGGCCATGACCTGGCCGGGCCGTACCCGGAAGGGGTAACCGCGCCCCGGCGCCGAGCCGTCCGCACCGTCGCGGGAGGCCTGGGGAGCGAGCCATGCGCGCATTGCCGCCTCGAACGTGAACCAGCGGGCGCGACCGAGCGCCTCCCCGTCCGCCAGTTCCCCGACCTCGGCCGTTCGCTGGGCGAAGTCGCTCTCCTGCACCCGCCCGCCGGGAACACGCGCGAGGATCCACTGACGGTTAACCTGTCCGCGGGTCACACCATTGAGTATACTCAATACGTGAAGCTCGGCCTGATGCTGGGTTACTCGGGCGCCACGGTCGACTTCCCGATCGACCTGGTCAAGCTGGCCGAGAAGCTCGGCTACGACTCGGTGTGGACCTCAGAAGCCTACGGGTCGGACGCGATGACGCCGCTTGCCTGGATCGCCGCCCAGACCTCGCGCATCCGGCTGGGCACCTCGATCGCGCAACTCGCGGGACGGCCGCCGGCGATGTGCGCGATGCAGGCCATGACGATCGACGGGCTCGCGGGAGGCGGCCGGATGATCCTCGGCCTCGGCGTCTCCGGCCCGCAGATCGTCGAGGGCTGGTACGGCCAGCCGTGGGGAAAGCCGTACTGGCGCGTACGCGACTACATCGAGATTCTGCGCAAGATCCTCCGGCGCGAGGGGCCGGTATCGCACGACGGCAGGGAAATCTCACTGCCTTATGACGGCGAGGGAGCCACCGGCCTGGGCAAGCCGCTGCGTTCGATCATCCGCCCGGCCCACGACATTCCCATCTACCTCGGCAGCGGCTCGGAGAGCATGCTGCGCCTGTGCGGAGAGCTCTGCGACGGCGCACTGCCCCTGCGCTTCGTACCAAGGCAGATGCCGCGGTTCAAGCGGCCCATCGAGGAAGGCTTCCGGCGTGCGGGCAACGGGAAGTCGTGGGACAGTTTCTCGTTCGAGGCGGTCGTCTCGGTCATCGTCACCGAGGACGTGAAAGCGGCGCTGCGGACCATGAAGCCAGGCATCGCGCTCTATGTTGGCGGGATGGGGCACCCGGCCGCCAACTTCCACAAACGCGCCATGGAGCAGCTCGGCTACGCCGAGGCGGCGGCGCGGATCGAGGAGCTGTTCCGGGCCGGCCGGAAGCAGGAGGCGGCGGACGCGGTGCCGGACGAGTTCGTTGACGAGCAGGCACTCGTCGGTTCGCCGGACCGCATTCGCCAGGGGTACCGCGCCTGGGCGGAGTGCGGGGTCACCGCACTGCACATCGACACCAGCCAGGCGGCCGCCATCGAGCTGCTGGCCGACATCGCTGACACGGCCGAGAGCGCCGCATAAGCAGACAGCTAGCCGCCGGCCGGCGACACGCCGGAGTTGGCTACCGTGCCCGTGTCGCGACCCGAGCGCAGTACACAGCCAGCAAGCTCTCCGGTCTTCTCCCCAGCCACCATGGCGGGCACGCCGTTCACGACGAGACCATGCCCAAGGATGCGCGCCGGCCGCTGCGGAGGTGTCATGTCGCTACCCGTCATGGCCGAGCACCAGTGCGGCGAGTCGTTCCCGGTTTACCGACGGGTCGCCGAGGAAAGCCTCGTCGAATTTGGCCCGCTTGAACAGGCGGTGGCAGTCGTGCTCCCAGGTGTAGCCGATGCCGCCGTGCACCTGGATCGCGTCGCCGGTCACCTTCGTCGCGGCATCCCTGCCGTACGAAGCGGCCACCGCGACCAGGCGGCGGGCGTCCTGCCCGGCGTCCATCGCGCCGGCCGCTCCTTCCACGGCCAGCGCCGCCCCCTGCACGAGCAGGTACATGTCGGCCAGCTTGTGCTTGATCGCTTGGAACGCGCCGATGGGACGCCCGAACTGCTCGCGCTTCTTCGCGTAGTCGACCGCCATGTCCAGCGCCCGGCGCGCGGTCCCCACGGCATCGGCGGCCAGGGCGACCGACCCCCGCTGGAGCATCGCCTCGAGCGCGGCGGCGCCGCGCGGCAGCCGCGCCGATTCCGCGATCCGCACGTCACGCAGCACCACGCGGGACAGCCGCCGGGTCCGGTCCACGCTCAGCAGTCCGGTCACCTCAAGGCCCGTGCTGCCGCTCTCGACGATATACAGCTCCGTGTCCGGTTCCCCGGCACGGCAGGCCGCCACCAGCAGGACGTCCGCGGCGCCGCCGTCCAGGACGAATCCGGACTCGCCGCGCAGCACCAGGCCGTTCCTCTCGCTGACCGCCGTTACGTCGGTGAGCCCGGTGCGCCCCGACGGCCCGGTCAGCGCCGCCGCGCCGGTGAGCCTGCCGGAGGCCAGCCCTGGCAACCACCGCTCTTGCTGCGCGGCGCTGCCGCCTGCGGACAGCGCGGTGCTAGCCAGCACGGCACTCGACAGGAACGGCATGCTCGTCAGGTGGGCGCCTAGCTCCTCGGCCACGACGATGGCCTCACCCATGCCCGCGCCGGCGCCGCCCCAGCGCTCCTCGACGAGCAGCCCTGTCCAGCCCAGCGACGCGGCCTGCTTGATCACAAGCTCATCGGCGCTCTCCGGCGCCCAGACCGGCTGTGCTTCCCTGGCGGCACTGGCTTGCTTGAGCACCTGGCGCACCGACTGCCGGAACTGCGCCCGCAGGTCGTCGTCAGCGTCGGACGTGGTCATGCTTGCGGCTCCCTGGGCAGGCCGAGGACTCGCTCCCCGATGATGTTGCGCTGGATCTCGTTGCTCCCCGCGGCGATCGTCCAGTTCCACGACTTGAGGTGGTCGATCATCCAGTGCCCGGACGTCCAGGTGGTGGCGAACTCGCGGCGCTCGTCGAGCATCGTGGCCATGCCGCTGATCCGGACGGCGAGCCCGGTTAGCTTCTGCAGCGTCTCGCTGTAGAACAGCTTGACGATCGAGCCCTCAGGCCCCACGTCCCCGGTCCGCTCGACCTGGCGTGCCAGCCGCTGCCCGAGCAGGCCGAGCACGTCGACTTCCGCGGCCCGGGCGGCGAGATCTTGCCGCACGCTGTCGTCGTCGGCCGCCATCCGGCCGGGGGCTATGGGCGTCACCAGCGCCTGCGCGGCGATCTCGCGCAGCGCCACGGCCAGCCGTGCCTGGAGCTCGAGCATGTTGAAGGCCCGCTCGGTGGCCAGGGTGGTCTGCGCCATTCGCCATCCGCTGTTTTCCGCGCCGATCAGGTGCGTCGCGGGTATCCGCACGTCGGTGAGGAACAGCTCGCAGAACTCCTCGGTGCCGGTGGCCTGGCGGGTGGGCCGCACCTCCACGCCTGGCGAGTCGAGCGCGAGCATGAACAGGGAAAGTCCCCGGTGCTTGGGCGCCGCCGGGTCGGTCCGCGCCAGCAGCAGGCACCAGGAGGCCTGGTCGGCGTAGCTCGACCACACCTTCTGGCCGGTGACGACGTAGTCGTCGCCGTCGCGGACGGCGCGCGTGCGCAGCGATGCCAGGTCCGATCCGGCGTCCGGCTCGGAGAAGCCCTGGCACCAGATCTCCCCGTCCAGGATGGCGGCGAGGTGGCGCTGCTGCTCAGCGCTGCCGTAGGCCATCAGCGTGGCCGCGATGTGGGCGAGGGCGATCTCCAGCAGCCTCGGCTGCGGGAAGTCCGCCCGGACGAGCTCCTCCTGGATAACCAGCTGTTCGGCGAAGCTGAAGCCGCCGCCGCCGAACTCCTTCGGCCAGTGCGCCGCCAGCAGTCCGGCCTGGCGCAGCAGCTGCGCCTGCCGGATGTTGAAGTCGCGGAACTGCCGCTTGGTCGCCGTGCTCAGCTCGGCATGCCAGCCGGGCGGGGTGCTGGCGACCGCCCAGTCACGGACCGCGGAGCGGAGCTGCCCGGGGTCGCCTGCCGGCACGATGCGGGGGAAGGGGCGCGTCATGACATCAGCAGCTCGGTGAGCGCGGCCTTGGCGATCTTCATGCTCGGCGTCCTCGGCAGTGCGTCGACGGACCGGATCGTGACCGGCACCGCGTAGGGAGCCTGGCGCGCGCGCACCCAGGCCTGCAGCTCGGCCTGCATGTCCTCGCCGGCCCAGGCGGTCCGCCCGTCGGCCAGGACGACGGCCGCTCCGGGGACCTGGCCCAGCCGCTGGTCGGGCAGCGCGACGACCGCCGCGTCCGCGACCAGCGGATGCTCGCGCAAGGCGGCGGCGACCGCGCGGGGATCGATCTTGAAGCCGCCACGGACGATGACGTCGTCGACGCGGCCCTCGATGAACAGGAACCCGTCCTTGTCGATGCGCGCGAGGTCGTTGGTCCGGGTCCACGCTCCCGGGACCGCGACGGTGATCTGGGGGGCGCGGGCTTCCAGCACGCCGACCTCGCCGGGCTCGAGTTCGCGGCCGTTGTCGGGGTCGACGATGCGCAACTCGACGCCTGGATGCGCCCGCCCGACGCTGCCGCGCTTGGCGTTCCCCCACTGCCGCCGGTCCTTCATCGTCAGCCCGGCCAGCGCGCCGGAGAACTCGGTCGCGCCGTAGGAGACGATGACGGGGATGTCGTACCTGGCTTCGAAGGCCTGGGCCAGGTCGGGCTCGAGGTAAGCCGAGCCGGACCTGACCACCCGCAGGCTGGCCAGCCATTCCTTCGGAACGTCGGCGTCGAGCACCATCCGCATGGCGGTGGGGACCAGGAGCGCGACCACGACCTGGTGGTCACGAACGGCCTCGGCCCACGTCCGCGGCGCGAAGCGGCGCATGAGGCAGATCCTGCGCCCGGCGGCCGCCGTCATGGCGACGTCCAGATACGAGGAGACGTTGAACAGCGGGAGATCGATGATCGACGTCGCGTCCCGCAGCCGCAGCGGCGCGTCGGCGCGATCTCCCTCGTGATGAGCGGTGGCGGCGTGCACCGCGTGCGCCAGCCCCGCCAGGGTGACCGCGAAGCGCTTCGGCGTGCCGGTCGTGCCGCTGGTCAGCATGCTGGCGGCGGTGCCGGGCGGCGCGGTGTAGTGCGGTTCGCCGCGCGCATAGCCGGTGTCAGGCACCGCCTCGGCGGACGTGCCGCCGAGACGCAGGCCCAGCGCGCCTGCGGCCTGGACGGCGGCGCGCAGGCCGGGCCGGTCCCAGTCGGCGGTCAGGGCGGCGAGGACGCCCGGCCGGCACGCCCGGATGTCGTCAGCAAGGGCGGCGTCCGGCAGCAGCGGGCTGAAGGTCAGCACCGGGCGCCGCGCCCGGAACGCGGAGAGCAGCACGGCGACGCAGAGCGGGTCGTTGCGCAGGACAACTCCCAGGCTCTCCTCCTCGTCGGCCAGTCCTGACTCTGCCGCCAGGGAGAGGACGGCGTCACCGTAGGCGTTCAGCTCGCCCCAGGTGTACCAGCGCCCCTCGAACCAGAGGGCGCGTGCGCCGGTGTCCAGGTGCGAGACCTTCTCTATGGCATCGGGCAGCTCCATGACCTGTCCTTTCCTGGGATTACGGAAATAGAGTATACTCCATTCATGGGCAATCGATTCAAGGGCACCCTGCTCGGGGTGATCGAAGGATGCACGAATCCCGAGAGCGCCGAGCTGCTTGACGATGGCGAGACCATCGTCTTCGGCAACTGCCGGCTAGGAGTCGGCTTCGACTGGTTCCGCAAGGGCGAGGGCCTGGTCTACCTCGAAGGCGAGGCTTTCATCTCCCGGGGCCGTGTCTCCCGCGAAGGCGACGTGACCCTGGAGGAGCGCACGCTGATCGGCGGCCTGACGACCACGCTGGGCTGCGACGTGATCAGGACCGGCCAGACGGCGCTCCCTCGCGGGACCGTGCTCATGGCCGTCGGCGGCAAGCCGGTCACGGGCGACGGGTCCGGGCCGGCCGAAGCGTTTCCGCAGGTCCTGGCGTTTGATCTGGGTACCGGTGACATCCTGGGACGGATCCCGCTGTGGGAGGGGTCACGGATCGCGGAGCGCTTCGAGGCCCTGGAGATGCCCAACGGCCTTGCGATCGACACGGCGGGGAACCTGTACGTTACCGACTGCCCGCACACCAGCCCGGATCCCGACCCGGCGGCGCCGCCGCCCTCGTCGCCCGCGGTGTACCGCATTCCCGCGGCCGCGCTCGGGCCGCTGCTGCGTGACGAGCCCGGGGCGGCCGACACCGTCAGCCGGGTCGTCATGCCCGGGTACGTCAACGGGGCCACGGTCTCGCCGGTCGACGGAACCTGCTACGCGGTCAGCTGCTCGCCGGTCGACCCGGTGAACGGCGGCGTGTACCGGCTTCCCGCTGACGCGTTCGTCTCGGGCGTGCAGCCGCCGCCGCTGCACCGTGACCTCGGTCAGCTTGACGGCGTCGGCGTGACGCGCCGCGGCACCGTGCTGGCGGGCACTCCGCTGGAGAACAAGATCCACGCCTTCACGCCGGACGGTGAGCACGGCCTGATCTCCGGCGAGGGCCTGCCGACCAGGATGCCGGCCGACTTCAACGTGGTGTATCCCCGTTGCCTCGACGGCGAGCCCGCGCTGCTCATCACCGACATCATGGTCGGCACCGGGCCGGGGGAGTGCACGGTCTCCGTGCTGGCCATCCCGGGACTCTGAGCCTAGGACCGCTTACCTATAGAACAGGGTACTCTTACACCTTCAATCGGCTTCACGGCACCCACTCCATGGCCCTGACGATATAAAGAGTGTAAGAATTAGATGTCATCGCTCACATCGTCTAGTGGAGTGGAGTGCCCGATGCAGACGCAGGCGGCAGTGCTCTGGGGAGCCAAGCAGGACTGGAAGATCGAGACCATTGACCTCGGGGACCCGGTGCGGCACGAGGTCCGCGTTAAGCTCGCCGCGAGCGGGCTGTGTCATTCCGACGAGCACGTGGTAACCGGCGACGCCCACTTCGAGCACTTCCCGCTGGTGGGCGGGCACGAGGGGGCGGGCGTCGTCGAGGCCGTCGGCCCAGGGGTCGAGACCCTGGCGGTCGGCGACCACGTGGTGCTCAGCTGGATCCCTGCGTGCGGCCGCTGCCGTCCGTGTGTGCTCGGCTGGCAGAACCTGTGCGAGAACGGGGCAGCGCTGCTTACCGGCAAGGCCCTGGCGGATGGAACCAACCGCATCCACGTCGGCGGCCAGCCCGCGACGGCATTCTGCATGCTCGGGACATTCGCGCAGCACGTCGTGGTGCACGAGTACTCGGCGGTGAAGATCGACCAGGACCTGCCGCTGGACAAGGCGGCGCTGGTGGGCTGCGGTGTGACGACAGGCTACGGGTCCGCCGTGAACGCTGGCGAGGTCCGCAGCGGCGACACTGTCGTGGTCGTGGGCGTCGGCGGCATCGGCATATCGGCGGTGCAGGGCGCCCGGATGGCCGGCGCCAGCCAGATCGTCGCCGTCGACCCGGTGGCCTGGAAGCGGGACGCGGCGAAGGATTTCGGGGCCACCCACAGTGCCGCCGATGTGGCCGAAGCGCTCCCGCTGGTCACCGAGATCACCGCCGGCCAGATGGCCGCCGCGGTGCTCATCACGCCGTCGCTCGCGCTTGGCGAGCTGATCATGCCGGCGATGCTGCTGGCCGGAAAGCGCGGCCGGGTCGTGGTGACCGCGGTGGCGCCGACCGCGCAGCTAGAGATCTCCTGCAACCTGACCGACCTGACTTTCATGGAGAAGCAGCTCAGGGGTGCCCTGTACGGATCGGAGAACCCTCGGACCGCGGTACCCAAGCTGCTCGGGCTTTACCGCAGGGGCGAGCTGAAGCTTGACGAGATGATCACCAGGACCTACACCCTGGACGAGATCAACCAGGGCTATGCGGACATGCGGGCCGGAAAGAACATCCGCGGCGTCATCGTCTTCGACTAGGACCGCCTGATCAAGATCACTACGAATAAATGTTTCGGGAAGACGGGGATCGGGTTATCGCGTGGTGACGCGGCCGGACGTCAGGCCGCCGTCTACGTACAGGATCTGCCCCGTCACGTAGTCGGCAGCGTCGGAGGCCAGGTAGGCGATGGCCTCGGCGACATCAAGGGGCCGTCCGAGCCGGCCGCCGGGAATGGTCCGCTCGCGCTCGGCCCGGTCGGCGTCGCTGAGGATCTTCGCGGTGGCCTCGGTCACGATCGACCCCGGAGCCACGGCATTCACGCGGATGCCAAGTGGACCCAGCTCGACCGCCAGCTGGATGGTCAGCGCCTCGATGGCGTTCTTCGTCACCGGGTACACTCCCGTCCCGGCGGAGTGCATCCGGGCCGCTCCCGAAGACAGGTTGATCACGGAGCCGCCTCGTCCCGCCATTCCGGGCGCGAACGCCTGCACGCACCACAGCGTCCCGAGCAGGTTGACCTTCACCACGTCCACCACGTCGGCCTGGCCCAGGTCGAGCAACGGCCCGAAGCGCCAGATGCCCGCGTTGTTCACCAAGACATCGACCGGGCCGACGCGGTCGGCCAGGTCCCGGACGGCCTCGCGATCGGACACATCGCAGCCGAACCCCTTGCCGCCCGCCTCCGCCGCGGCGCTCACGGCGCTGTCCTCGTCGATGTCGACCGCCACGATCGAGTGCCCCCGTGCGGCCAGCACCCTAGCTGTCTCGCGCCCTAGCCCGCGGCCCGCACCAGTAACCACCGCCACGCTCATCGCGCTCACCTCTCGATCGATATCACCCTGCACAGGACTGCGCATATTGAAGATACTTATTTTCCCTACCGAAGAGAGCCACCCTCATCTTGCCCAAGCTCGTTAAAAGAGGGTACTCTATTCTCTGATCAAGGTAAGGAGATGTGACCGTGGCCGGTGGACAGCCGACAGAGGACGAGCTCCTGATAGAGCGCGATGGTCACGTGGTCATCCTGACCATCAACCGGCCGCGGCAGCTGAACGCCTTCTCCCGCTCGGTCCGCTACCGGCTCACCGAGCTGTGGCCGAAGCTGGACGCCGATCCAGGCGTGCGGGCCATCGTCGTCACTGCCGCCGGAGACCGCGCGTTCTCTTCGGGCGGAGATGTCTCCGAGCTCGACGGCGCGGAAGAGTACCCCAGGTATACCGCACGGCAAGCCGGTGTCTTCAAGCCCACGATCGCGGCCGTGAACGGGCTGTGCGCGTCGGCGGGCCTGCACTTCGTCGCCGATTCCGACATCGTGATATGCAGCGAGAACGCGACCTTCTTCGACACGCACGTGCACGTCGGGCAGGTCAGCGCGCTGGAGCCGATCGGCCTGTCCCGCCGGATCCCGCTGGGCGAGGTCCTGCGCATGGTGACGCTGGGCAAGGCCTACCGGATCGACGCCGCGCGGGCGCTGGCCATCGGGCTGGTCAGCGAGGTCGTACCGCTCGGCCGGCTGCGGCCGCGCGCGATCGAGCTGGCGCACATCGCGGCGAGCGCCTCGCCGCAGACGGTCAAGACGTCCCTGAAGGCGATCTGGGAGAGCCTCGACATGGGACTCGACGACGGGCTCAAGCACGGTTACGAGCTCTTGCAAGCACACCTGGACCATCCGGACGCCAAGGAAGGCCCCGCCGCCTTCATGGCCAAGCGCGAGCCGCGCTGGACCGTCTGAGACCGGAAGAGCGTACTCAAATAGCCGACAGCGAGGGAGGGGCGATGGCGCCCATGGATTACAGCGGCAAAGTAGCAGTCGTGACCGGGGGCGGCCGGGGGATGGGTCGCGCCTACTCTCTTCTGCTGGCCTCCCGCGGCGCCGCGGTGGTCGTCAACGATCCCGGAGTCCAGCCCAGGGGTGATGATCCCGATGCCTCCGTCGCCGCCGACGTAGTCAAGGAGATCGAGGCGGCGGGCGGCCGGGCCGTCGCCGCCACGGACTCCGTGGCGACCGCCGAGGGCGGTGCCGCCATCGTGGCGACCGCCCTGCGGACGTTCGGGCGCGTGGACCTGCTGGTCCACAACGCCGGCGTGGTCACGGCGAGCACCTTCGCCGACCAGCCGATGGACGAGGTGCTCAACATCATGGCTGTCCATCTTCTCGGCGCCTGGTACGTCGGCCAGCCCGCCTGGCTGGACATGGAGAAGCGCGGCTATGGCCGGATCGTCCTCACCACCTCGATGGCTCAGTTCGGGCACTATCGCCAGCCGGCCTACGCCGCGGCCAAGACCGGCATCATCGGCCTGGTCAAGAGCCTGGCTCATGAGGCCAGGCACAAGGAACTCGACATCAAGGTCAACGCCATCGCGCCGCTGGCGGGGACCCGGCTGGCGCGGCCGGAGGCCAAACAGCGCTGGGGCGAGCTGATCGCGCCGGAGAACGTCGCGGCCGTCGTCGCCTACTTGCTGAGCGACCAGTGCCCGGTCAACGGCGAGATCGTGCACGCCGGGGGGACGCACTTCGCCCGCGGATTCCTGGCGCAGACCCGGGGCTGGTCGTCGGGCACCGCGCCGCTTACCCCCGAGCAGGTGCGCGACCATTTCGGCGAGGCGCTCGACCTCGCGGGCTACCACATCCCGGCCGACGCCAATGACCAGATGGAGATCGTCGAGCGGGCCGTGCTCGGCCCAGCCCGGTGATCTCCGTCCCATCCCGACCTTAGGAGAGCATCATGCCACTGACCGATGACATCAAGATGATCTCGATCGACGACCACCTCATCGAGCCGCCCGGCGTGTGGGTCGACCGGCTGCCCGCTAAGTACCATGACCGGTGCCCGCACGTCGAAGAGATAGCCGAAGAGCGGATCGAGCCCTTCTACGCCAAGACCGTGCACCTGAAGAAGGGCATGCAGGTGTGGCGGTACGAGGACATTCTCGAGCCGAACGTGGGGCTGACCGCGACGGCCGGGCTCGACGTCAAGGACAAGAACTTCAGCCCGGTCCGCTTCGACCAGATGCTGCGCGGCACGTGGGACCCGGTAGCGAGGCTGGCGGACATGGACAGGGACGGAGTGTGGGCGCAGGCCCCGTTCCCCAGCTTCGCAGGGTTCAGCGGCAACAAGTTCGTCTTCGCGAAGGACAAGGAGCTCGCTTACCTCTGCGTCCAGGCGTACAACGACTACCTGCTCGACGAATGGTGCCCGGCCGCGCCGGACCGGTACATCTCGATCATCATCTTGCCGCTGTGGGACCAGGACCTCTGCGTCAGGGAGATCGAGCGCTGCGCGGCCAAGGGAGCGCGCGCGATCACGTTCCCCGACAACCCCGCGGGCCTGGGCCTGCCGTCCTACCAGGGCACGGCGTGGGACGGGACGTTCGCCGCCGCGGCGGAGGCCGGCCTGCCGCTGTGCATGCACTTCGGCGGCTCGAAGATCATCCCGTTCGTCTCCGCGGAGGCGCCGCAGGCGGTTGTCACGACGCTGTTCGGCATCACGCTGTTCAACTCCATGACCGAACTGGTCATGTCGCCGGTCTTCGTCAAGCACCCGAAGCTCAAGGTCGCTTACTCCGAGGGCGGCATCGGGTGGGTGCCGTACGCGCTGATGCGGATGGACCAGGTCTGGGAGACCTACCGCCAGTTCCCGATCGAGAACAACGTCGATCCCGACCGGCGCCCCTCGGACGTGGTGCGCGAGCACATCTTCTCGTGCTTCATCGACGACCCGGTCGGTGTGGGGATGCGGCACGAGATCGGGGTCGAGCGCCTGCTCTGGGAGTCGGACTACCCGCACGCGGACTCGCTGTGGCCGAACAGCCGCGCGAACGCGCAGAAGGTGTTCGCCGACGTGCCCACCGACGAGGTCCGCCAGATCGTGGAGACCAATGCGCGCGACCTCTTCCGCTTCCACTAGGCCAGGTTCCGCTGAGCGCCTGGCCGCCGCACAAGGATGGCAGCGGGCGTGGCAGCCGATGATCGACGCGGTCGGGACCGAGTTCGGCGACGGTGCCCTTCGCGAGGGGCCGGACGCCATCGAAGCCGGCGCCGTGCGGAGGTTCTGCGAGCCCCTTGAGCTCGGCTGCCCGCTGCACCACGACCGCGCGGGAGCGCGCGGCCACGGCTACCGCGACGTCGTGGTCCCGGTGAGCGGCATCATGACGTTCACGATCCCGCCGCTGTGGCAGCCCGGCGAGCCGGCCGTCTTCACCAGTCCAGAGCGTGACGCGCAGCCGGCTCGCAGCGGGCTCCGCCCGCGGCTGACCGGCCTGGAGCCGGAGACCACCGGCTATTTCGCCGCCGAGACGGCGGCCGACTACCTCGCGCCGGCGACCGTCGGGGACCGGCTCGCCCGGGCCGGCAACCTGCTGGTGTCGTGCGTCCCGAAGGAGACGAGCGTCGGTCGTGGCGCGTTCGTCACGTGGCAGTACGAGATCCGCAATCAGCGCGGCGAAGCCATCGCCCGGGTGCGCAACACGACCTACAGCTATGTGCCGCATCCGCAGAGACCACCGGCCGTTCGGACATCTAATGAGCGCAGACCTGCCGAACGCGAGCCGGATCCTGGACCTCAGCCCGAGGACACGGTGCCCGAGGACATGAACTGGGACAGGCAGCGCTGCTGGGAAGACGTGACCGTGGGCCAGGCGGTGCCGGCCGTCCGGTTCCCGCTTTCCGTGTACCGCCTTGTCGCGGCGGCCGGCGCCAACAGGGACTTCAACTCGATCCACCACAACAGCGAGTGGGCCCGCGCCAGCGGCGCTCCCGACATGTACGCGAACGTGCTGTTCCTGCAGGGCATGTGGGAACGCTGCGTCCGCGAGTTCATCGGCACCGGCGGGCTGATCCGGCAGGTCGCCGGCTTCCGGATGGGCTCGTTCAACACCGTGGGTGACGTGGTGACCGTCCAGGGGTCGGTGGCCCGGGTCTGGGAGGAGGGCGACGCCGGCCTCGCCGAGCTGCGCGTATGGTCGCGGAACCGCCACGGGATCTCCGTCGGGCCCGGCACGGTGACGGTGCGCGTGCCGAGACGGTCACAAGCAGCGGGCAGGCACCCCTGATGGCGGACGGCGGCCCGCCGTCCGGGCCGTCCGTGCTGTCCCGGGCGCTGACGCCGGCCAGCGTCGCGATCGTCGGCGCGAAGGACTCCTCTGCCACGTCTTACGGGGTCGTCGAAGCGCTCGCCCGTGTGGGTTTCGAGGGGCGGATGTTCGCGGTCAACCGGTCGGCCGCTCCCGCGCACGGGCTGGCCACCGCCGCCAGTTGCGCCCGGATCGGTGAGCCGGTGGACGCGGCCGTGCTGCTTGTCCCGGCGGCCGCGGTGTATAGCGTTCTCGAGGACGTGGCCGAAGCGGGGATCCGGACCGCGGTCATACTCTCGGGCGGCTGGGCGGAGGCGGGACCCGAGGGGGCGGCCAGGCAGCGCGCGCTGACGACCAGGGCGGGCGAACTCGGCGTCACGCTCTTCGGGCCGAACTGCCTGGGCTTCCTCAACGTCGCGGCGCGCACCGGAGCGTGGATCGCGAGCGTGCCGGCCGGGGTGCGCCCCGGTCCGGTGGCGATCGTCTCGCAGAGCGGTGGCGTGGGGAACGCGCTCGCCGACCTGGCCGCCGAGTTCGGCGTCGGGCTGAGCTGCATCGTCACCACCGGAAACGAGGCCGTGGTGACGACCACCGATGTTCTCGAGTACCTGGTCGAAGACGAGCGCACGTCGGCTATCGCCATGTTCGCCGAAGCGATCTCCGCGCCGGCGCGCTTCCTCGCGGCGGCGGCGCGGGCCCGCGAGCTCGGCAAGGCCATAGTGGTCCTGAAGGCCGGCAGCAGTGCGCTCGCCGCCCGCAACGCCGTGACGCACACAGGGAGCCTGGTCGGCGACGACCGGGTGGTGGACGCGGCTCTGCGGCAGGCCGGCGCGGTGCGGGTCCGTTCCCTCGAGGAACTGATCGTCACCGCCGGCGTCATGGCCGCCGCGGGCCCGCTGCGGGCCCCCGGCATCGCGGTCGTGTCGATCAGCGGTGGCTCAGTCGACATCGTCGCCGACGAGGCGGACCGCCTCGGCCTGGACCTGCCGCCGTTCGGCGACGACGCCGCCGCCGAGATCCGCGCCGTGCTGCCGGGCTTCGCCGCGGTCCAGAATCCGCTCGACATCACGGGGGCGGCATTGGGGGACGAGTTCGCGAAGGTCCTGTCGATCGTTGATCGCGAGGACGCCTTCGGCGCCGTCGCCGTGCTCAGCAACGTCCCCGCATACGACTCCTGCAAGGCGCCGGGCATCATCAGCCTGCTCGACACCATCAGCACGGGCCTGCGATCCGTCACTATGCCGGGATTCTTGCTGTCCCAGACCATCGCCCACCTGAACGAAACGGGCCGGGAGGCGGCACGCGACGCCGCCCTCGGCGCGCTGCCCGGCCTGTCGCTCGGTGTCACCGCGCTCGCCAACCTGTCTCGTTGGTCGCGGTGGTCGCTGCGGCCGCGACCGCCAGGGCCGAGCCTCACACAGGCCGCACACGCCGCAGGCCTTCGGCCGCCGCCTAGCGGCCACGCCGGCACGCTCTCGGAGTGGAGCGCCCGCGAGCTTCTCGAACCCGCGGGGGTACCGTTCGTCCCGGCGGCACTGGCCCGCACGCCGGACGAGGCGGCCGGCTTCGCCGCCGGCTTCGCCGCCCCGGTGGCGGTCAAGCTCGTCTCGCCCGACGTGCCGCACAAGAGCGACATCGGCGCCGTCAGGCTCGGCGTGGCAGGTCCCGACGACGTCCGGCAGGCCTACCGGGACGTGCTGAGCGCCGGCCGCACTCACCACGAAGGACTGCGCGTCGAAGGCGTCCAGATCTCGCCGATGCGGCGCGGCGGCGTCGAACTGCTCGTCGGCGTAACGCGCGATCCGCAGTGGGGCCTCGCGATCGCGGTCGGACTGGGCGGCATATTCACCGAAGCGGTAGCCGACGTCGCTGTCCGCCTGCTGCCCGTGACTGACTCCGAAATCGAGGCGATGCTGAGCGAGTTGCGTGGGTCAGCCGTCCTCGCCGGAATACGGGGCGAGCCCGCAGTCGACCGGGGTGCCCTGGTCAACGCCATCGCCCGCATCGCCGACGCCGCCTGGTGGCTCGGCAGCACGCTCGGCGACGCGCTTGAATCGCTTGAAGTCAACCCGCTGCGGGCGGACCACAACGGCGCGGAGGCACTTGACGCGCTGATCGTCTTCCGCGCCGATCCTGGCGCTGATCACAACAGAGACGGAGCGGCTCGATGAGCTGGCACGAAGAGGTCGAGGGAATCCGCGCGCGGCGCGAGACCGCCCGCGCCATGGGCGGCCCGGAACGGGTCGCCAGGCAGCACGACCGGGGCCGCCTGACGATCAGGGAACGGATCGGCGGGCTGGTCGACGAGGGCTCGTTCACCGAGATCGGGCAGATCGCGGGGACAGCCACTTACACCGACGGCACCCTGACCTCGTTCGTGCCCGATCCGTACGTGGCCGGCCTGGCGAAGCTCAACGGGCGCGACGTCGTGGTGGCCGGCGAGGACTTCACTGTGCGCGGCGGCTCCGGCGCCGGCCCCGGGCAGCGCAACAAGAGAGACGTCGCGTTCGCCATGGCCAGGGAGTACCGCGTCCCGGTCGTGCAGCTGCTTGACGGCGCGGGCGCCAGCATCGCGAGCATCGAGAGCATGGGGCGGTCCTACCTGCCGAACAGCAAGGACTGGTCCGACCCGCTGAAGCTGCTCGGGGAAGTCCCCATGATCGGCGGCATCATGGGCGCCGTCGCCGGCGGGATCGCCGCGTACGCGCTGCTGACGCACTGGACGTGCATGGTGCGGGGCGCCGAGCTGTTCGCCGCGGGCCCGGCGATCGTCAAGCGGGCCATCGGCATGGATGTCACTAAGCAGGAACTGGGCGGGACAGACGTGCACGTCCGCCGCAGCGGTGTCGCCGACAACGAAGCGGTCGACGAGAAGGACTGCTTCGCCCAGATCGTCACGTTCCTGTCCTACCTGCCGCAAAGCGTGTGGGAACTGCCGCCCTACGTCGAGACCGGTGACCGCGCCGACCGGCGTGAAGAGGAGTTGCTGACGATCATCCCGCACGAGTCGCGCCGCGGGTACGACATGCGCCACCTCGTCAACCTGGTCGTCGACGAGGGTTCCTTCTTCGAGGTCAAGCCGTACTTCGGCAAGTGCGTCATCACCGCCTTGGCCCGGCTGAACGGCCACGTCGTCGGCGTGGTGGCGAACGACCCGATGTTCCAGGCCGGCGCCGTGGACGCAGCGGGCGCGGACAAGACGACGCACTTCATGGAGCTGTGCGACACGTTCCGGATTCCGCTCATCCACTTCGTCGACGTTCCCGGCTTCATGATCGGCCCGCAGGCAGAGTCGACAGGTACCCTGCGCGCGGGCATGCGCACCCTGTGGCTCGCGCACCAGATCACGGTGCCGTCCATCGCCGTCCACGTCCGCCGCTGTTACGGGATGGCGGGCGTCGCGACCAGCACCCCGGCCAACCTGGGCTTGCGGCTGGGCTGGCCGTCGGGGGAGTGGGGGTCCCTGCCCATCGAGGGCGGCGTCGAGACGGCCTATCGGCGCCTGATCGCGGAGTCGCCCGATCCTGACCGGGCCCGGGCCGAGATCGAGGCCCGGCTCAAGCTGATGAAGAGCGTCTTCCCGGTGGCCGAGGCGTTCGGCGTTGAAGACCTCATCGATCCGCGCGACACCCGCCCCCTGCTCATCCGCTACCTCGAGGCGGCGCTCCCCCGGCTGACGCACGACCTGGGCCCCAAGCCCCGCTACGGCGTTCGCCCCTAAAAAGTATCCTTAAATTGCCGAACGGTCCCGCTCGGGCTGATGTCCCCGCCGCCTAGCCGCCTGCCGCCCGTGCTGCCCCCGGTTATGCGGAACGGGCGGTGGTTCTCCCGGCCCCGCACCGGACTCCCCGCCGCGGCCGGCCTGTCGGAGTACGGTTCTCGCCATCTGCAAAGGATGTTCTTCGTCTCGGCAAGCGTCGACTATAGTGGTTTAAGCCGGCAGGACTCGAGAATGAGGAGCCTGATTTAGCCGAGATTGGGGATTGTTGATGAGGAGCAAGTCCGCGCAGGCCGGCGCGCCGGCCGCGGCCGGGCGGCTGGACGGGGGCCCGACGAAGAAACTCGCGGAGCAGACCTCCGAGAAGATCGAGATGCGGATCATCGAGATGGACTGGCCGGTGGGCAAGGTCATCGGTTCCGAGGCCGACCTGCTGGCTGAATACGACGTGAGCCGGGCCGCGCTTCGCGAGGCGATCCGCCTGCTCGAGCACCACAACGTCGCGTACATGCGGCGGGGGCCGGGCGGCGGGCTGGTGGTGGCCGAGCCGGATCCGGACGCGATGGCTCATGCCGCCGCC
>DATBBI010000147.1:0-2831 GCA_036271115.1 Trebonia sp. | reverse complement strand
GGACCTGTGTCCGGGCGATGAGGTGATGACGAGTATGGCACGCGTGGTAGTCATTGGCGACCTGATGACTGACGCGGTCGCCCGTGCGACGCTGCCGCTCGCCCGCGGCAGCGATACGCCCGCGAACGTGAGCATGCACGGGGGCGGTTCCGGGGCGAACATCGCCGCCTGGATGGCTGCCGACGGCGGCGACGTGGCGTTCGTGGGGCGGCGCGGCGCGGACATCGCGGGGCGCAACCGCGACATGGAGCTGATGGGCTACGGCGTCGACGCCCGGCTGGTGATGGACCCCGAGCGGCCCACCGGGACGTGCGTGGTGATGGTGACCCACAAGGGCGAGAACACCATGCTCTCCGACCCCGGCGCGAACGCGGCGCTGTCCCCCGACGACCTGCCGCATGACCTGTTCGTGCCGGGCGCTCACCTGCACGTCTCCGGGTACACGCTGCTGTCGGAGGGGGCTAGGGCGGCCGGGCTGGCCGCGATCGACTACGCGCGCCGGACGAACATGACCGCGTCGGTCGACGCGGCGTCGGCGGCCCCGCTGGAGCGGGCCGGGGCCGAGCCCTTCCTCGAGCTGTCCTCCGGGGCCGTGCTCCTGTTCGTCAACGCCGCCCAGGCCAAGGTGCTCACCGGCCGGGAGGACCCGGAGCAGGCGGCCCGCGTGCTGACCGCCTGGTACCCGCACGTCGCGGTCAAGATGGGCGCCGACGGCGCGCTGTTCTACGCCAACGGACGGCCGCCGGTGCGGGTGCCCGCGCCGCCGGTGGACCGGGTGGTCGACGGCACCGGCGCCGGGGACGCGTTCATCGCCGGCTTCCTGCCCGCCTGGCTGGACAAGAAGCCGCCGGGTGAGGCGCTGGCCGGCGGCTGCCGGCTGGCCGCGCACGCGCTCGGCCTCATCGGCGCGCGACCGGTATTGTGACGGGTTATCTCGACGACCTGTTCTCGCTCGGCGGGCGCGTCGCAGTGGTCACCGGCGGGTCCTCGGGGATCGGCGCGGGGATGGCGGCGGCGCTGGCGCGGGCCGGGGCCCGGGTCGTGCTGGTGGCGCGGGACGCGGAGCGGCTCGAGGAGGCGGCGGCATCGCTGCGGGCCGGCGGCGCGGAGACCGCGTGGGTCAGCGCGGACCTGGCCGAGCGGGCCGAGGTGGGGCGGGCCGCGGACGAGGCGGACAAGGCGTTCGGGCCGCCGGACATCCTGGTGAACTGCGCGGGGATCAACCTGCGGCCGCCACTGGGGTCGCTCACCGTCGAGGACTGGGACGCGACGATGGCGGTCAACCTGACCGCGCCGTTCCTGCTCGGCCAGCGGTTCGGGCCGGGCATGGCGGAACGCGGCTGGGGGCGGATCATCAACGTCACCTCGCAGCAGGCGGCGCGGGCGTTCGGCAACAGCGGAGGCTACGGGGCGTCCAAGGGCGGCCTGGCCGCGCTGACCCGGTCCCAGTCCGAGGCGTGGGCCCCGGCCGGCGTGTGCTGCAACTCGGTGTGCCCGGGGTTCGTGCCGACCCGGCTCAACGCGCACGTGGCCCGCGACCCGCAGCGGTCGGCGGCCATGGCGGCGCGCACGATGACCGGCCGGAACGGGTCGCCGGAGGATTTCGCCGGGGTGGCCGTGTTCCTCGCCTCGCGGGCCAGCGACTACGTGACCGGCCAGACCCTGTACGTGGACGGCGGATTCTCCGTTACGTAGGCGGCCCGGGGGCGCGGCGTTGGCCTTTTCTGTCGGCGGGGCACGGCAGAATGTTCGTTATGGCAGGACGACGAGGCGGTACCCCCGCGCCCCCCGAGGATTTCGAAGAGAATATCGTCGACATTGACGTCGCCGAGGAGATGCGCGGCAGCTACCTCGAGTACGCCTACAGCGTCATCTACTCCCGGGCGCTCCCCGACGCGCGGGACGGCCTCAAGCCGGTGCAGCGCCGGATCTTGTACCAGATGAACGAGATGGGGCTGCGCCCGGACCGCTCGCACGTGAAGTGCGCCCGGGTGGTCGGCGAGGTGATGGGCCGCCTGCATCCGCACGGCGACTCGGCCATCTACGACGCGCTGGCCCGGATGGCCCAGCCGTGGGCGATGCGGCTGCCGCTGGTCGACGGGCACGGGAACTTCGGCAGCCTGGGCGGCGACGACTCGCCCGCGGCCATGCGGTACACCGAGGCCAGGCTGACCGCGGCCGCGATGGAGATGGTCGCCTCCATCGACGAGGAGACCGTCGACTTCGTCCCGAACTACGACGGCAGCGAGCAGCAGCCCGACGTGCTGCCCGCGGGCATCCCGAACCTGCTGGTGAACGGCACGGCCGGGATCGCGGTCGGGATGGCCACCAACATGGCGCCGCACAACCTGGGCGAGGTCATCGCGGCGGCACGGTACCTGATCAAGCATCCGGACGCGTCTTTGGATGCGCTGATGCGGTACGTGCCCGGGCCTGACCTGCCCACCGGCGGGCGGATCGTGGGTCTTCAGGGAGTCAGGGAGGCGTACGAGACCGGGCGCGGCATCTTCCGCACCCGGGCCACCGCGTCTGTGGAGCAGCTGACCCCCCGCCGCTCCGGCATCGTGGTCACCGAGCTGCCCTACAGCGTCGGCCCGGAGAAGGTCATGACCAGGATCAAGGACCTGGTCCAGGCCAAGAAGCTGAACGGGATCGCCGACCTGAAGGACCTCACCGACCGGAACCGCGGCCTGCACCTGGTGATCGAGGTCCGCAGCGGGTTCAACCCGGAGGCGGTGCTGGCCGAGCTGTACCGGCTGACGCCGATGGAGGAGACGTTCGGCATCAACAACGTCGCCCTGGTCGACGGCCAGCCGCGGGTGCTGGGGCTG
>DATBBI010000146.1:0-10378 GCA_036271115.1 Trebonia sp. | reverse complement strand
TGGCCCGCACGGCCGTGATCGCCGGAACGGCCACGGCCGTGAGCGGTCATGTCGCCCGGCGCCAGGATGCCCGCTACCGGCAGCAGGCAGCCGATCAGGTAGTCCAGCAGCCTCCTCCGGCGCCGGTGGATGTGGCCGAAGAGCTGCAGAAGTTCGCTGCGCTGAGGGACCAGGGAATCCTGACAGAAGAAGAGTTCTCCGTGCAGAAGGCGAGAATTCTCAGCCTATAGCCCGGCCTCGGCGGCCAGGGAGGGCGCATATCCTCGGGCCATGAAACTCCACGTCGGATGCGCGATGTGGAGCTACGCGCCCTGGCAGGGCCGCTACCTGCCGCAGCCGCTGGCACCGCGCGACCGCCTGCACGCCTACGCCGCCTGGTGCAACGCCGTCGAAGGCAACACGACCTTCTACGCGACGCCCGCCCTCGATACGGTCCGGTCGTGGGCCGCGCAGACGGACCCGGACTTCCGGCTCGTTCTCAAACTGCCGAAGGCGATCACCCACGAACGCCGCCTCGCCGACGTCGCCGAGCCGCTGCGAACCTTCCTGGCCTCGATCGAGCCCCTCGGGCCGCGCGCCCATGCCCTCTGGATTCAGCTGCCGCCTTCGTTCGGCCCGGCCGACCTGGGCGCGCTCAGCGGTTTCCTGCGCCGTCTGCCGCGCGAGTACCGGTACGCGGTCGAGGTGCGGCACCGCGCGTTCTTCGCGGACCCGCGCTGGGAACAGCAGCTCGAGAGCGTTCTTGGCGCCGTCGGCGCCGAGTGGGTGCCGTTCGACACCACCGTCCTGTTCGGGAGCCCGCCGGAGAGTGAGATTGAGCGGGAGGCCCGGCGGAACAAGCCGCGCGTGCCCCGGCGGACCCGGGCGCTTACGTCTCATCCCATCGTTCGCTACATCGGCCGCGACGACCCGGCGCGTACGGCGGCGGGCTGGCAGCCCTGGGCCGACACCGTGGCCGGCTGGCTGCGCGAGGGACGGTCCCCGACCGTGTTCATCCACACGCCCGACAACGTCGAGGCGCTGGAGCTGGCGCGGCGGTTCCACGCCGACGTGCGAGCCCGGCTGCCCGAGGTCGAGCCGCTGCCGGAGCCGGTCCCCGCCGGACCGGCGACGCTCTTCTGAGCTGGTTGAGGCGGCCGCTGGCGGGCATGCCCGGGCAATGACGATGCGCACCATGGGTGTGGAGGAAGAACTCCCGCTGGTCGAGCCCGGCACCGGCCAGCCCCTCGCGGTGGCCGAGACGGCGCTGGGCGCCGCCGGCCAGCCGGAGGAGACGGAGGAGACGGAGCTCGCCTTCGAGCTGCAGCGGCAGCAGCTCGAGACCAACACCATGGTGTGCAGCGATCTCGGCGAGCTCGCCCGCGAGGTGCGGCGGTGCCGGGCGCTGGCCGCGGAGGCGGGGGCCGGGGCCGGGGCGCAGGTGGCGGCGCTGGGGACATCGCCGGCCCCGGTGCTGCCGCAGCTGGTCAGGGAAGGGCGGTACCTGCGGATGGCCCGCGCGTTCGGGCTCATCGCCCAGGAGCAGCTCACCTGCGGCTGCCACGTGCACGTTCGGATTTCCTCGGCCGACGAGGGCGTGGCGGTGCTCGACAGGATCGGGCCATGGCTCGCGGTCTTGCTGGCGCTCAGCGCGAACTCGCCGTTCTGGCAGGGACGTGACACCTCGTACGCGAGCTTCCGGTACCAGGCGTGGGGGCGCTGGCCGAGCGCAGGACCGACGGAGCCGTTCGGCACCGCCGAGGCCTACCGGCGGACGGTGCGGCAGATGGTCGGCACCGGCACGCTGCTCGACAGCGGCATGGTGTACTTCGACGCACGGCTGTCCGAGCATTATCCGACGCTGGAGGTACGGATCGCCGACGTGTGCCTGCACGCCGACGACGCGGTGCTGGTCGCCGCGCTGTGCCGGGCGCTCGTGGACACCGAGGCACGCCGCTGGCGGGCGGGCGCGGACCTGCCGCCGCGGCGCACCGAGATGCTCCGCCTCGCCGCGTGGCGGGCCAGCCGCTCAGGGCTGGACGACGTCCTGCTCGATCCGCGAACTGGCCAGCCGGAGCAGGCGGCGACGGTCGCCAAGGCGCTGCTGGACCACGTCAGGGACGCGCTGGACGAGGCGGGCGACACGGCCGCCGTCAGCGACCTGCTGGCCACGGTGCTGGCCCGCGGGAACGGGGCCGCCTTCCAGCGCGGCGCCTACGGCGGTGACGGCAGCATGTCCGAGATGATCGACCGCGCCGTGGCCGCGACCATCCGGTAGGTGTGAACGAGGCCGGCCCGGGTAGCCGCACGCATCCTGATTGCTAATTCAACGTGGGGATATTGACATGTCTGAAAGTAGCCCGGCCGCGTGGCAGCGGACCGCGGGGGCGTTCACCGCGGCCGTGGAGTCGGGCAGGCTCGACGTGCCGCTGCCCGGTTGCGGCGCGACGTGGGAGCGCTGGGCCGCGTTCGCCGACCTCGCCGAGGAAGATCTCTCGCTGGCCAGGCTCGCCGAGGGGCATGCTGACGCGATCGCGATCCTGGCCGAGCTCGGCGGGCCGCGGCCGCGTCCCGGCAGCCGCTGGGGCGTGTGGGCGGCGAATCCGCCCGGGCCTAACGTGACCGCCAGCCGCCAAGGCGGCATGTGGGTGCTGACCGGCACCAAGCAGTACTGCTCGGGGGCGCGGGTGTGCACGCACGCGCTGGTCACGGCCGCCGCCGACGACGGGCCACGGCTCTTCGCCGTCGCCGCGGGGAACCTTCAGCCGCTGGCGGATAGCTGGCCCGCCACCGGGATGGCGGGCAGTGACACGCTGAACGTCGGCTTCAACACGGTGCCCGGGGTACCGATCGGACCGCCGGGCGGGTACGTCAACAGGCCAGGCTTCAGCCACGGCGGCGCCGGGGTGGCGGCCTGCTGGTACGGCGGGGCACGCGCCGTCGGCCGCACGCTGCTCAGCGCTGCGGCCAAACGCGACATCGGCCCGCACGCGCTCGCGCACCTAGGGGCCGTCGACCTCGCGCTGAGCACGGCGCGGGACGCGCTGAGGAAGAGGGCGCACGAGATCGACGCGGATCCCGGCGACCGGCGCGGCGAGGGCGCGCTGCGGGCGCTGCGCGTCAGGACGCTGACCGAGGCGGTCGCCACGGACGTCCTGGCCAGGACGGGCCGGGCGCTGGGCGCCGGCCCGCTCAGCCACGACGAGGCGCATTCCCGCGCGGTCGCCGATCTCACCGTCTACCTGCGGCAGCATCACGCCGAGCGTGACCTGGCGCTGCTTGGCGAGCGAGTGGCCGAGCAGGGAGCCGCGTGGTGAGCCGGCCCGGCGCCGTACCGCATCCCATCGACGCGCCGGGCACCGACGAGGACACCTGGGCGGCGTGGCCGCGGCTCGACATGCTGCCCAACGCCAGGACGACGGCCCTGTTCGGCGCGACAAGTGCCGTGGTGGTGGCCGCGCACCCGGACGACGAGGTGCTCGGCGCCGGCGGCCTGATCTCGGTGCTCGCGGCGGCGGGCGCACGGCTGCGGCTGGTGGCGGTCACCGACGGCGAGAGCTCGCACCGGGGCCTCGCCGACCCGGCGATACTCGCCAAGCGGCGAACAGCGGAGACCGTCGACGCGCTGCACGCCCTTGGTGCCGAGACGACCGAGGTCGTCCGCCTCGGGCTGCCGGACGCCGGGCTGGCCGGCCGCGAGGATCAGCTCGCGGCCGCGCTTGCGCCGCTCACCGCCGGTTTCGACGTGTGCCTCGCGCCGTGGGACGGCGACCTGCACCCGGACCACGCGGTGGCGGGCCGTGCCGCGCGGCGGACCGCCCGCCTAGTCCTGTGTTACCCCATCTGGATGTGGCACTGGGCCTCCCCCGCCGATCCCCGGGTGCCCTGGGATCGGGCGCTGCGGGTTCCGCTGCCGCCGCGCGCCGCCGCGATGAAGCGGGCGGCGATCGGCTGCTTCGCTAGCCAGACCCAAGACAGGGGCGACGGCCTCGGGCCCGTGCTCGCCCCGGCTATGATCGCCCACTTCACTCGTCCGATGGAGGTCCTGCTGCCGTGACGGTGGACCCGGGGTACTTCCGTGAACGTTATGCCGTCTCCCCCGATCCGTACGGGCTGGCGGACCGCTGGTACGAGGCGCGGAAGTACGCCCTCACCGTCGCCCTGCTGCCCAGGCAGCACTACGGTGCCGGGTTCGAGCCTGGCTGCTCAGTCGGGGTACTCACCGCGAAGCTGGCACCGCACTGCGCCAGCCTGCTCGCCTGCGACGCGATCGACAGCGCGGTCGCCTCCGCCAGGACGAGGACCGCGCGGCTGCCCGGCGTCCGGGTCGAACGGCGGTTGATCCCCCGCGACTGGCCGCCCGGCGAGTTCGACCTCATCGTCTTCTCCGAGATCCTCTACTACTTCGACGACGATGACCTGGACCGGGTGCTCCGCCTCGGCGCCAGCGCGCTGCGACCGGACGGGCACCTGCTGGCGGTGCACTGGCGGCATCCTGCGCCCGATCATCCCCGCACCGGCGACGAGGCGCACGAGGCGCTGGCCGGGCATCCCGGGCTGGCCCGGCTGGCCGGATACCGGGATCCCGACTTCGCCGCCGCGGTGTACACCCGGGCCGACGGCGACCTGCGGTCCGTCGCGCAGGCCGGCGGCATCGTGTGATCCGGTCTGTCGGCGTGATCGTCCCGGCGCACGACGAGCAGGACCTGCTGCCGTCCTGCCTGCGCAGCCTGCGCCGGGCGGCGCGGGCGCTGCGCGGCACGCCGGTACACCTGGTCGTGGTGGCTGACGCGTGCCGCGACCGGACCGCCGAGGTCGCGCGGCGCGGCGGCGCCGCCGTCGTCACGACCGGCGCGCGGAGCGTTGGGGCGGCGCGCGCGGCAGGGGCGCGGGAGGTGCTGCGCCGCACGAGCCACCTGGACCCCGCGGACGTCTGGCTGGCCACGACGGACGCCGACACCCTCGTCCCGGGCTGCTGGCTGCTGCAGCAGATCCGCCTCGCTGACAAGGGCTGGGACGCGGTGGCGGGCACGATCAGGGTGGCCGACTGGTCCGGGTACCCGCCGCGAGTGCGCGCCGCGTTCCGCAGGGGCTACGGCGCGGGACGCGGTCCCCACCCTCATGTACACGGCGCTAACCTGGGCTTCCGTGCCGCGACGTACCTGAAAGCCGGCGGATTCCCCGACGCGCCGACCGCCGAGGACCACGCTCTGGTCACGGCGCTGGCCTCGGCCGGCGGCAGGGTGGTGCGAACCCGCGCGGTCACCGTCATCACCTCGGCCCGGCGCGAGGCCCGCGCCCCGAACGGCTTCAGCCACTACCTCGCGGACCTTGACGCCGACGGCGTGATTCGGCCGGCAATAGCCGGGTAGCGGCCCGCTCATGCACCTCATCAGTAACCTGGAACGAGCCGCGGTCCTGGACCGGCTTATCGAGGCCGGCCAGCGCGTCGCCCGGCTGCTGCCGCCTGGCCGGGCGCGCGACGCGCTGCACGGCGTGCCGCTCGGGCACCCGCTGCACCCCATGCTCGTCCAGGTCCCGGTGGGCACCTGGCTGTCCGCTAGCCTGCTGGACGCCTGGCCAGGCAACGAGACCACCTCCCGGCGGCTGGTCCTCGCCGGCCTGGCCGCCTCGGTGCCGGCCACGCTCGCCGGCGCCGCTGACTGGTCGGAGCAGCATGAACAGCAGATGCGGGTCGGCCTCGTGCACGCCCTAGCGAACACGGCCGCGATCGCCCTGTACGCCACGTCCGTGGCGATCCCCGCCCGCGCGCGGATGCTGCGGCTGGCCGGGCTGACGGCGGCGGGCGCCGGCGGGTTCCTTGGCGGCCACCTCGCCTACCGCCAGTCCGCAGGCGCCAACCAGGCTGAACCGGTGCCGCACCTCGTCGAACCCGGCTGGCACGACCTCATGCCGCTCGACGAACTGGACGGCCGGCGGCCGGTCAAGCGGGTGCTCGGCGACGTGCCCGTCGTCGTGATCCGCGACGACGGGCACGTCCACGTGCTCGCCGACCGGTGCAGCCACCTGTCCGGACCGCTGTCCGACGGGGACTACCGCGATGGGTGCCTGACCTGCCCATGGCACGGCAGCACCTTCCGGGTCGGCGACGGCAGCGTCGCGCGCGGCCCGGCGACCGCTCCCCAGCCGGTGTTCAGTACCCGGGTCAGCGGCGGGATCATCCAGGTCTGCCTGCCCGGCGCCGGCTAAGGGGACCTGATCCTGCAAGCGACCAGCTGAGCGGTGGCCTCGGGCATGGTGGCCTCGGGTGTGGTGGTACCCCCCAGGGGCTAGCGGGAGCACGCCGGCGGGAGTGGGGCGGGCGCCCTGGTACCCGGCGGTAACAACGGCCATCGTGTAGTAGCGACAGGCAAAATCGCTCACGCGGGAGGCCGACGATGTCCCGCTTCACTGGCTGGCTAGGCGGCGCGGCCGCCCGGCACCCCTGGCGCACGATCGCCATCTGGCTGATCCTGATCGTCGCGCTGTTCGGCCTGAAGATGGCGTTCGGCGGCCAGCTTCAGGACGACTACACCGTGCCCGGCACGTCATCGCAGGCCGGGGCCGATTTCCTGGGGGCGCACTTCCCGCAGATGTCCGGCTCGAATGCCCGGGTCGTCATCCACGGCCGCGCGGGCCGCCAGCTCGACCCGGCGGTGCTCGCCACGGTGCGCGGCGACGTGAGCCGGCTGCCCGGCGTGTCGGTGGTCGCCCCGCCGCTGCTGTCGAAAAGCGGCGACACCGCGCTGATCGACGTGCAGTACAGCGTGCCCGTCACCTACTTCAAGGGGACCACCGGGGTCGACGAGCTGACCCGTGCCACCGCTCCCGCGCGGGCCGACGGGCTGCAAGTGGCGTTCGGCGGGGAGGTGCCTGAAAACGTCATCACGACGAGCAACGTGACCGACGGGATCGGCGTCGTGGTCGCGCTGGTGGTGCTCATTCTCGCGCTGCGCTCGCTGGTCGCCGCCGGCCTGCCGCTGCTCGTCGGGATCGCCGGGCTCGGTGCGGGCACCGCCATCACGGCGCTGCTCGCGGGCGGCGTCCGCATCAGCACCGAGGCGCCGACCGTGGCGACCATGGTCGGCCTCGGCGTGGGCATCGACTACGCGCTGCTGCTCGTGAGCCGCCACGTGGAGGGCCTGCGGGCCGGTCTGGCGCCGGCTGTGGCGGCGGAGCGGGCCGCCGCCAGGGCCGGGTCCTCTGTGCTCATCGCGGGCCTCACCGTCATCGTGTCGCTGCTCGGCCTGCAGCTGTCGACGCTGCAGACGTACGCGACGATCGGCTACGCCGCGGACATCTGCGTCGCCGCGGTCATGGCGGCCGCGCTGACGCTGGTGCCCGCGCTGTGCGCGCTGGCGGGCCGCCGCATCCTGCCGCGCCGTGCGCGGGCCGAGTCCGGCACGTCAGGTTCCGCGGCCCCCGCGGACCCTGCCGCCCTGGCCGCCCCCGTCCGGCGGACCAGGACCGAGGCGTGGGCCGTCTGGGTGACCCGGCGGCCGGCGCTGATGGCCACGGTCTCCGTCGCAGTCCTGCTGGCGCTCGCCGCGCCGGTCCTCGGCATGCGCATCTGGCCGGAAGACGCGGGCACCTGGCCCGCGGGCAGCACGGTCCGGCAGGCGTATGACCTGGTCACCGCCGAGTACGGGCCCGGCGCGAACGCGCCGCTGCTGGTCGCCGTCGACCTGACGCACGACCGTGCGCCGGCCGCACTGGCCGCCAGGCTGCGCGCCCTGCCCGGGGTCACCGCCGTGGCCGGGCCGGTGCTCAACGCGGCAGGCGACGCGGCGGTCATCACCGTGCAGCCGGCCACCGCCCCGAGCGACGCCGCGACGACGCGGCTGCTGGACACGATCCGTGCCGACGCGCCGCGCGGCGTGCTGGTCACCGGCACCGAGGCGATCTACGCCGACGTCACGCAACGGCTCACGGACCGGCTGTGGCTGGTGATCGCGTTCGTGGTCGCCGTGTCGCTGCTCATCCTGACCGCGCTGCTGCGCGCCCCGGTCAACGCGCTGAAGGCCGCGGTGCTCAACCTGCTGTCCGTCGCCGCCGCGTACGGCGTCGTGACCGCCGTCTTCCAGACCGACACGGGGGCGCACATCATGGGCCTGCCGCACGGCGCGCCGGTGTCCACGTGGGCGCCGATGCTGATGTTCGCCGTGCTGTTCGGCCTGTCGATGGACTACGAGGTGTTCCTGCTGTCCCGGGTCCGCGAGGCCTGGCTGGTCTCCGGGGACGCCAGGGACGCTGTGGTGCGCGGGCTCGGCTCGACCGCGCGGGTCATCAGCAGCGCCGCGGCGATCATGATCGCGGTGTTCCTCGGCTTCGCCACCGACCCGAACGTCATGGTCAAGACCATCGGGTTCGGCATGGCCGCCGCCGTGTTCATCGACGCGACGCTGATCCGGCTGATCCTCGCGCCCGCGGCGATGGTGCTGCTCGGGCGGGTCGGCTGGTGGCTGCCAGGCCCGCTGGCCCGCCGCAGCGCGCCAGCCGCCGCGCCAGAGCCCTCGCCGGTACCAGCCGAGGCCGGCGCGGGCGAGCTGACCGCGAGCCCGTAGCGGCTGTCCGGCGGCCCGCGCCTAGAACGCGCGCTGGATCGCCTGCCGGCCGGCCGCGCTGCCGGCGAGGTAGCCGTAGGTGCCCTTGTCGCGGAGCTCGGCCGCCGCGTCCGCCAGCGCGCCGAGCGCGGCGAACGCGAGAGCGCCGCCGACCGAGACCCGGCTCACGCCGGCCTCGGCGAGCTCGCCGACGGGCGGGACGCCGGGCATGGCAAGGACGTTCACCGGGCGGTCCACCGCCGTCACCACCTGCCTGATGTCCGCAAGGCTGGTCAGGCCCGGGGCGTACAGCACGTCGGCGCCCGCCGCCTGGTACGCCTGCAGCCTGGCGATCGTGTCCGCCAGGTCCTGGCGCCCGTACAGGTAGTTCTCGGCGCGCGCGGTCAGCACCAGGCGCGCGGGCCCGGCGTGCGCGGCCGCCGCGGCGGCCGCGACGCGCTCCGCCGCCAGCGCGATGTCGTAGACGGGCCGATCGTCATCGCCGGTGAAATCCTCCACTGAGCAGCCCGCGAGCCCGGTCTCCGCGGCGAGGCCGATGGTCCGCGCGACGCCGTCCGGATCGTCGGCGAACCCGTTCTCCAGGTCGGCAGAAACCGGCAGCTCGGTGGCCGCGACGATCGCGGCGGCGTGCTCGAGGGCCTCATCCCGGTTCACCGAGCCGTCGAAGCGGCCCAGCGTCGCGGCGAACCCGGAACTCGTGGTGGCGAGCGCCTGGAAGCCCATGGCGGCGAGCAGCTTCGCCGATCCCTGGTCCCACGGGTTGGGCAGCAGCAGCGGATTCCCCGGACGGTGCAGCTCGAGAAACCGTTCCGCCTTTTCCTGCTGGGTTGTCATGGCCCGAAGGTACCCGGGCCGTCAGCTCGCGTCGACCGCTAGCCGCCGCCTGGTGACACCCTCGCCGCGCCGGAAGGAACAGCGATGACCTGCCTGCTGCGCGGCGTGCACGATGAGCTAACTTAACTGCTTGTGCAGGCATCGACCGTTCGCGGCTACGGCTCCCGGTACCGGCGGTGGGTTCTCGACTCGCTTACGTACATCGACGTGCAGGACCTCGCGACCGGCGGCGATCACATCCCGGAACTCGGCGAGCTCTACGTCGACATCGCGCTGGTCAGCCGCGCCGCGTATCAGGCGTCAGGCGCCCCGCTCGGCCAGGTGGCCGACGATACCTCGAAAAGATGTTCGCTTTCTGAGCTTCTCGATCGCCGGTCGCCCGTGGTCCTCGCGCTGCTCGGCCAGCCAGGAAGCGGGAAGAGCACCCTGCTCGCCCACGCGGCCCGCCGCAGCGCCCAGCTGGCCGGGCCAGGACGCCGGGGCCAGCGGCGCGTCCCCATCCTGCTCGCGCTGCGCAGACACGCCGAGTCGATCGTCGCCGATCCGGCGATCTCGCTGCCAGACGTCGCACGGGAGATGGCCGGCGACGGCCCGGGCAAGGAACCACGCGGCTGGTGGGAGCGCCAGCTTCGCCGCGGCCAGTGCATGGTCCTGCTCGATGGCCTGGATGAGGTTGCGCACGTCTACGACCGCCTCACTGTGGCCGAGTGGGTCGAGCGCCAGATCGCCGCTCACCCGGGCAACCACTTCGTGGTCACTTCCAGGGTCCACGGCATCCCTGGCCCGCTGCCCGCTCAGGCCGATGTCTTCGTGGTCCGGCCGTTCACGGCGGATCAGGTCCGGCTCTTTCTGGACCGCTGGTACCTGGCCGCCGAGCGGCACGCGACCGGCGGCTCCGGCAGGAGCGCACAGCCCGCTGTCCGGATACGAGCCCGCGAGTCCGTCGCCAGGCTCACCACCCGCCTAGCGCAGCATCCGGCACTGCGCGACCTGGCGGCCAA
>DATBBI010000145.1:0-3225 GCA_036271115.1 Trebonia sp. | reverse complement strand
TGCACGGTGGCCGCCACGTCCTCGCACATCACCGCCGCCTTCACCGCGTCCCGCGCGGTGGCCCCGACGGTGAACACCCCGTGGCTGCGCAGCAGCACGGCCGGCGAGCGGTGGCCGGCCAGGGTCTCGACCACGGCGCGTCCGATCTCGTCGCCGCCGATCGGCGCGAACGGCCCGACCGGGATCTCGCCGCCGAACTCGTCGGCCATCGCGGTCAGCACGCAGGGGATCGCCTCGCCGCGCGCGGCCCACGCCGTCGCGTACCTGGAATGGGTGTGCACCACGCCGCCAACCTCCGGCATGTGCCGGTAGATGTAGGCGTGCGACGCGGTGTCGCTCGACGGGCTGAGGTCACCGTCCACCCGGATGCCGTCCAGGTCGCAGACCACCATCGACTCGGCTGTCAGGTCGTCGTAGCCGACTCCGCTCGGCTTGATCACGAGCAGGCCGCTGCCGGGGACCCGCGCTGAGACGTTGCCCGACGTCCACGCGACCAGGCCATTGTCTACCAGTGACCGATGGAGTTCCGCGAGCGTGCGCCGCAGATCGCTGACGACCGGGTCGTCTTTCACTGCCGCGTTCACTGCCCGGCTCCCACCGGGCTGTCACGCTCCTTCTCCGCCTCGCCGAGTGCCCGGTCGCGCAGCGCGCGCAGCCGGTGCATGACCTCGTTGGCGCCCCGGCCGAAGTGGTCGTGCAGCAGCACGTACTCGGCGTAAAGCTGGTCGTAGACCTCGGCGGCTCGCTGGTCCGGCGTGTAGGCGTTCTCGATCTTCCCGGCCATAGCGGCCGCGGCGGCCGGCACATCCGGGTAAGCGCCCGCCGCCACGGCCGCGTGGATGGCGGACCCGAGCGCCGGCGCCTGCGCGGACTCGACCAGGTGCAGAGGCCTCTTGGTCACGTCGGCGTAGATCTGCATGAGCAGCTCGTTGCGCATCAGGCCGCCGGCGATGATCAGCTCGCTGACCGGCTGCCCCGCGGCCTCGAACGCGTCGATGATAACCCGGGGGCCGAAGGCCGTCGACTCCAGCAGCGCCCGGTAGATCTCCGGCGGGCGGGTGGCGAGCGTGAGGCCGACGATGGCGCCTGACAGGTGGTGGTCGACGAGGACGCTGCGGTTGCCGTTCAGCCAGTCCAGCGCGATCAGGCCGTGCGCGCCCGGCTGCTGCCTGGCCGCCTGCTCCGACAGCAGCTCGTGCAGTCCGATGCCGCGGCGCCTGGCCTCGGCGTGGTACTCAGGCGGCATAGCGTTGTCGGCGAACCAAGCGAAGATGTCGCCGACCCCGGTCTGCCCGGCCTCGTAGCCCCACGAGCCGGCGACGATGCCGCCGTCCACCGCGCCGCACATGCCCGGCACCTCGGTGAGGTGGCTCCCGTTCATCACGTGGCAGGTGGACGTGCCCATGATCGCCGTCATCTGGCCTGGCGCGAGGGCGCTGGCGGCCGGCGGGGTGACGTGCGCGTCCACGTTGCCGACCGCGACGGCGATGCCCTCCGGCAGGCCCGTCCAGCCCGCCGCCCGCGCGGTCAGCGAGCCCGCGCGGCTGCCGAGCGGCAGCACGGGGTGCGCGAGCTTCTCGTCGGCGAAACCGGCGAAGCCAGGGTTCAGGGCAGCGAGGTACTCCCGGGCCGGATAGTGCCCGTCCTGGAAGACGCCCTTGTACCCGGCGGTGCACGCGTTCCTCGTCTCGGCACCGGTGAGCTGCCAGATGATCCAGTCCGCGGCTTCGATCCACCGCTTCGCGAGCCGGTAGATGTCCGGGTCTTCCTCGAGCAGCTGGAGCGCCTTGGCAAACTGCCATTCTGAGGAGATCTTCCCGCCGTACCTGGTCAGCCACGGCTCACCGCGGTCGCGCGCCACTTCGGTGATCCGGTCGGCCTGCGGCTGAGCGGCGTGATGCTTCCAGAGCTTGGCATAGGCGTGCGGGCGGCCAGCGAGCTCGGCGAACTCGCACAGCGGGGTCCCGTCTTCGAGCACCGGCAGCACGGTGCAGGCCGTGAAGTCGGTGCCGATGCCGATCACCTGGCCGGCGCGGACGCCAGCCACGTCGATCGCGGCGGGCACCGCGGTACGCAGCACGTCAAGGTAGTCTTCCGGGTCCTGCAGCGCCCAGTCGGGGGGCAGCGGGCGGCCTGTTGATGCCAGCTCCGTATCCATCACGCCGTGCCGGTACTCGCAGACCGCGCTGCCGAGCTCCGCGCCGTCGGCAACGCGAACCACCAGGGCGCGTCCGGACAGGGTGCCGAAATCGATGCCGACCACGCAGGCGTCCTGGCCGCCCGGGCCAGGTATGTTAACGCTCACATAGGTATTCTACGGAGCTTTCAGCCTGGTCCGCGAGGGGTGTGGCAGCGGCAGGTTACGGCCCGGCGGAACTGGACCGCACGACGAGCTCGGGCACGATCGGCGGCGGTGACGGGGCTTCGCCGCGCGCCGTGATCTGGCTCATCAGCAGGTGCAGTGCCCGCTCGCCGAGCGCGCCGAAGTCCTGGCGGACAGTGGTCAGCGGCGGCGAGAAGTAGGCGGCCTCAGGAACGTCGTCGTAGCCGACCACGCTGATGTCCTGGGGGACGCGCCGCCCCGCTTCCGCGGCCGCCCGGAGGAAGCCAAGCGCCATCGGGTCGTTCGCGCAGAACACCGCGGTCACCTCGGGCCGCGCGACAAGCTGCCGCCCGGCCTCGTACCCGGACCGCGCCGACCAGTCACCGCGCGGCATCTCGGGCACCGGCGCGCCTGCGGCGCGCAGCTCCTGGCGCCAGCCCGCGATGCGGTCCCTGGCGTCATGCCAGTCGTCCGGGCCGCCGATGTGGTGCACGATCGGGTGCCCGAGGCCGAGCAGGTGCCGGGTCGCCAGCATCGCCCCGGCAACGTTGTCGATCTTGACGGAGGGCAGCCGTACCGCGGCGCCGCAGCCCACGGCAACGAGCGGGACGCCGACGGACAGTTCCGCCAGCGTCTCGGCCACGCCGGTCTGCGGCGCGATCACGATGATGCCCGCGACGGCCTGGCCGAGGAACCGCTCCACGGCGCTGGTCAGCGATGCCCGGTCGAAGGACGGCAGGCTCGCGATCGCGACGAAGTATCCGGGACGGGCCGCGCGCTCGATGCCGTACAGCATGGATGCCGGCCCGTACAGCGTGGTGTCGAAGCTGATCACGCCAAGCACGTTGGTCTTGCCGGTGACGAGGGTGCGGGCCGCGATGTTCGGCCGGTACCCGAGGTCA
>DATBBI010000144.1:0-10511 GCA_036271115.1 Trebonia sp. | reverse complement strand
GGGAAATAACGGTGGGCTCTTTTTTCTTGAGTGTGATTGACTCAACCTTAGGAGGGGCTGATGAGCGAAACGCTCACGCTGCCGGTTCTGCCGCTCGATGACGAAGTGGTGCTGCCGGGCATGGTGGTCCCCATCGAGCTTTCTGACCCTGAGGTCCGCGGTGCAGTCGAGGCCGCCAGGAACAGCAGGGGGCTTGGACGGGGACCCGGGATCCGTTCTGAAGAGAGCGCGCGAATCCTTCTCGTCCCGCGGATCGGCGACCGGGGCCTGGCGGGCGTCGGCACGCTGGCGGTGATTGAGCAGGTCGGGCGCATGCCGGGCGGAACGCCCGGCGCGGTGCTCCGCGGTGTGTCCAGGGTGCGGATCGGCTCAGGGACGACCGGGCCGGGCGCCGCGCTGTGGGTCGAGGGCACCGAGATCCCGGAGACGGGGCAGGGCGCCAGGGCCGATGAGCTTGCCAAGGAGTGCAAGTCCCTGGTCATCGCCACGCTGCAGCAGCGCGGCGCGTGGCAGGTCGTGGACACGATCAAGCAGCTTGACGACCCGTCGGCGATCGCCGACCGGGCCGGCTACGCCAGCTACCTGACCGCTGAGCAGAAGCTGCAGCTGCTCGAGACCGCCGACCTCGTGGAGCGGCTGGAGCTGGCGGTCCGCTGGACCCGCGAGCACCTGGCGGAGCTCGACGTCGCCGAGTCGATCCGCAAGGACGTCACCGAGGGCATGGAGAAGCAGCAGCGGGAGTTCCTGCTGCGCCAGCAGCTCGCCGCGGTCCGCAAGGAGCTCAACGAGCTGACCGGCGGCGGCAAGAGCACCGAGGAAGACGACTACCGCGCCCGCGTCGAGGCGGCCAACCTGCCGGAGAACGTGCACGAGGCCGCGATGCGGGAGGTCGACAAGCTGGAGCGGACCTCCGAGCAGTCACCGGAGGTCGGCTGGATTCGCACCTGGCTCGACACGATCCTCGACATCCCGTGGAACGAGCGGACCGAGGACGCCTACGACATCGCGGGCGCACGGCGGATCCTCGATGAGGACCACACCGGGCTCGACGACGTGAAGGACCGGATCATCGAGTACCTGGCGGTGCGCAAGCGGCGCAGTGACCGTGGCCTCGGGGTCGTCGGCGGGCGTCGCTCCGGCGCCGTGCTGGCGCTGGTCGGGCCGCCCGGCGTTGGCAAGACGTCGCTCGGCGAGTCGGTCGCGCGGGCCATGGACCGCAAGTTCGTGCGCGTCGCCCTCGGCGGCGTGCGGGACGAGGCGGAGATCCGCGGTCACCGGCGCACCTACGTCGGCGCGCTGCCCGGCCGGATCGTCCGTGCCATCCGCGAGGCAGGCACGATGAACCCGGTCGTGCTGCTCGACGAGGTGGACAAGATCGGCAGCGACTACCGGGGCGACCCGGCGGCCGCGCTGCTCGAGGTGCTGGACCCGGCGCAGAACCACACGTTCCGCGACCACTACCTGGAGGTCGACCTCGACCTGTCCGACGTGGTGTTCCTCGCCACGGCGAACGTGCTCGACGGCATTCCAGGGCCGCTGCTCGACCGGATGGAGCTGGTCACGCTCGACGGCTACACCGAGGACGAGAAGGTCGCCATCGGGCGTGACCACCTGCTGCCCAGGCAGCTGTCGAAGGCCGGCCTGTCGGCCGAGGAGGTCACGATCGAGGACGACGCGCTGCGGCTCGTCGCGGCCGAGTACACCCGCGAGGCGGGCGTCAGGTCGCTCGAGCGGGCGATCGCCCGGGTGCTGCGGAAGGTCACCGCGAAGGAGTCGCTCGAGCCGGGCACGCTGCCGGTGACGGTGTCGACAGAGAACCTGCGCGACTACCTGGGCCGGCCCCGGTTCACTCCGGAGACGAAGCTGACGTCCAGCGACCGCCGCACGGCGGTGCCCGGCGTCGCGACTGGCCTGGCGGTGACCGGTGCGGGCGGTGACGTTCTCTACATCGAGGCGTCGCTCGCGGACGCGGAGACCGGCGCGACCGGCGTCACGCTCACCGGCCAGCTCGGTGATGTGATGAAGGAGTCCGCGCAGATCGCGCTCTCGTTCCTGCGCTCGCACGGGGCGGAGCTCGAGCTGCCGGTCACCGGCATGAAGGAGCGCGGCGTGCACGTGCACGTGCCCGCGGGCGCGGTGCCGAAGGACGGCCCATCGGCCGGCGTCACGATGACGACGGCGCTGGCGTCGCTGCTCTCCGGCCGGCCGGTCCGCTCGGACGTGGCGATGACCGGAGAGGTCTCGCTGACCGGGCGGGTCCTGCCGATCGGCGGCGTGAAGCAGAAGCTGCTCGCCGCGCACCGCGCCGGGATCACCACCGTGCTGATCCCGCAGCGCAACGAGCCGGACCTGGACGACGTTCCCGCCGAGGTCCTCGCCAAGCTGGACGTGCACCCGGTGAGCGACGTCCGTGAGGTCCTGGCGCTGGCGCTCGAGCCGGCGGTCACGGACGCCGCGACCGTCGCGGCCTAACCCGGCACGACAGGAAACAGGCCCGGCGCTCCAACTGGAGCGCCGGGCCTGTTCTGTGCCTGGCGTAGGCGTGCTTGACGTCCTCAGGCGGAATGCTCGGGGCAGAGCCCGAACAGCTCGACCGTGTGGTCGACCGAGGTGAAACCGGCCTCCACCGCTACCTTCGCCGCCCACTGCTCGACGACCCGGCCCTCGACCTCGACGCTGCTGCCGCAGACGCGGCAGGTCAGGTGGTGGTGGTGCGCTGACGAGCCGCACTGCCGGTACAGGGTCTCGCCCGACGGATCGCGGATCGTGTCGACGGCGCCCTGCTCGCTGAGCACCTGCAGGTGCCGGTAGACCGTGGTGAGCCCGACGGTCTCGCCGCGGCGGCGCAGCTCGGCATGGATCTCCTGAGCGCTACAGAAGCCGGGGAGGCTGGTCAGCGCGGCGGCGAGGGCTGACGCCTGCCGGGTCCCGCGCACCTTCGTGCCGCGCGGCTGATCCACTGTCACCCTTCGACTTTAATCCCTAGCCGGGGCCGTTTGGCAGTTCTGGAACCGGCGGGCACCCGCCCGGCGTCATAAGGACAGGGACGCCGGATGGAGGACCGATGAGGCGAATCGTCGCGGTGGCGCTCATGGCGCTGGCGGCAGCCGCCTGCGGCAGCACCGCTGGCGGGTCATCGATGCTGGCTGGCTTCGCCGGGTACAAGTGGTCTGTCGTGGCGATCGGCCACGACGGTAAGCAGACGTCGATCCCGGCGCACTACGACGTGTACCTGCAGTTCGCGCCGAACGGGGAGTACGGCGCGAACGATCCGGTGAACTACCACTTCGGGGCCTACCGCCAGACCGGGGACGGCTTCACGACCAGCCTGGTGGCGGTCAGCGCGGTCGGGTACGCGGGCAACGACCCGGTCATCACGCTGACGATGGGCGCCATCGGCCGCCTGGACGACGTGGCGGACGCGTCCGTCACCGTGACCGGCAACACGCTCGATGTCGTGGCGGGCGGGTACACGCTCACGTGCCAGCGGGCCGGCGAGCAGGCCACTTTCCCGCCGGCCGCCCATACCTGAAGCCATTCGGCGGTCCCGGAGTAAGCCGCGTACGTTCCGGATACTCTGCCAGCCCGGGGGGACGACCCCCCGGAGCCCCCCGTCCGCCGGGCGCGGCCCGGCGGGAGAATGGTTTCATGAGCAACCGGTTGAAGAGCGCGACCAGCCCGTACCTGCTGCAGCACGCGGACAATCCGGTGGACTGGTGGCAATGGAGCGACGAGGCGTTCGCCGAGGCGCGGCGGCGGGACGTGCCGGTGCTGCTGTCCGTCGGGTACGCGGCCTGTCACTGGTGCCACGTGATGGCGCACGAGTCGTTCGAGGACCCGGCGACGGCCGCCGTCGTAAACGACAACGTCGTCGCCATCAAGGTCGACCGCGAGGAGCGGCCGGACATCGACGCCGTGTACATGGCGGCGACCCAGGCGATGAACCGCGGCCAGGGCGGCTGGCCGATGACCGTGTTCATGACGCCGGACGGTGAGCCGTTCTTCGCCGCCACGTACTTCCCCAGGGCGCAGTTCACGCAGCTCGTGACCGCCGTCGGCGAGACGTGGCGGCAGAACAAGGACCGGGTGAAGGGCGAGTCGGAACGCATCGCCGCGACCCTGGCCGAACAGGCAGCCGCCTGGACCGGCCTGGGAGCGGGCCCCGGCGACCTGCCGCTGGCCGAGCTCACGTCGCAGGCGGTGGCCGGGCTCCAGGACGAGTTCGACCCGGTGAACGGCGGCTTCGGCGGGGCGCCGAAGTTCCCGCCGTCGATGGTGCTCGAGTTCCTGCTGCGGCACTACGCGCGCGCCGGGTCGGCCGAATCATTGTCGATGGCCGGGCAGACCTGCGAGGCCATGGCGCGCGGCGGCATGTACGACCAGCTCGGCGGCGGGTTCGCCAGGTACAGCGTGGACGCGACCTGGACCGTGCCGCACTTCGAGAAGATGCTGTACGACAACGCGCTGCTCGCGCGGGTCTACACGCACCTGTGGCGGCGCACAGGATCGGCACTGGCCCGCCGGGTCGCCGAGGAGACGTGCGAGTTCATGCTGCGGGACCTGCGCACGGCGGAGGGCGGCTTCGCCGCGTCGCTCGACGCGGACAGCGATGGTCAGGAAGGCGCCTACTACGCGTGGACGCCGGCGGAACTGCGTGTGGTGCTCGGGGACGAGGACGCGGCGTTCGCGGCCGAGGTGTTCGGCGTGACGCAGGCGGGCACCTTCGAGGACGGCAAATCCGTCCTGCAGCGCCGCGCGGAGCCGTCCGATCAGGAACGATTCGACCGGATCCGCGGCACGCTGCTGACGGCCCGCGAAGGGCGGACCCGGCCGGGCCGGGACGACAAGGTGGTCGCCGCGTGGAACGGCATGGCCATCGCCGCGCTAGCCGAAGCCGGGCTGCTCTTCAACCGCCCCGACCTCGTCAACGCCGCGCGCGACGCGGCCTTGCTGCTGGACTCGCTGCACGTGTCGGACGGGCGGATCGTGCGGACCTCGCGGGACGGGGCGGCCGGGACCAGCGCCGGGCTGCTCGAGGACTACGCGAGTGTCGCCACCGCGCTGCTCGTGCTGTACGGGGTGACCGCTGAGGACCGCTGGGTGCCGGTGGCGGCGGGGCTGCTGGAGACCGTGCTCACTTCGTTCGGGGACGGTTCCGGCGGTTTCTACGACACCGCCGACGACGGCGAGCGGCTCATCTTCCGGCCCGCCGACCCGACCGACGGCCCTACCCCGTCGGGTGCTTTCGCGGCGGCGGACGCGCTGCTCAGCTACGCCGCGCTCACCGGGTTCGAGCGGCACAGGGACGCCGCGGTTGCGGCGCTGCGCGTGCTGGCACCGCTGGCCGCCCGCGCGCCGCGCTTCGCGGGAAGCGGCCTGTCCGTCGCGGAAGCGGTGCTCTCCGGGCCGGCCGAGATCGCGATCGTCGGGCCACGCGATGACCCGCGGACCGCCGACCTGCAGCGCGCCGCGCTGCACGCCGCGCCGCCTGGAGCGGTCATGGCGACCGGTCCAGGCTGGCCGGACGGCGAGGCCGATGTGCCGGTCCCGCTGCTGGCCGGCCGCGGCCTGGTCAAGGGCGGGCCAACGGCGTACGTGTGCCGCCAGTTCACCTGCCAGGCCCCGGTCACGACCCCGGCAGAGCTGCGCGAGACCTTGCGCACATAGCCGGAACCCTTCGCGGTCAGGCATAGACGAATCAGCGACCTCTACGGCATCGTTAGCTATGTGCACCTGACGGATGGGGGCCGGCGGATAGCGCGGGCAGTCGGGCGCGGCGGACGACGGCGTCTGGTACCGGCCGCCGTTGCCGTGCTCGCGGTGCTCGGGTCCCTCGTCGGCGTCTTCGTTACGGTGCTGAGCGCGCCGCAGGGCGGCGACCTGTCCGCTGGTGCCGCCGGCGCCGCGGCGTCCGTCTTCAACCTGCCCGTAGTCCGGCCGACGACCGGTAACGCCCCGGTCTTGCCCGGCATGGCCATGGCAACGAGCGCCCGCCTGATGGCCGGCTCGCGAGTGCCGGCGCTCGCCGGGTTGCATTCGCCCGCGGTGGCGCCGCTGCGCCGCACGCTCCAGGCGGACCTGCTGATCGTGGCGCCGTTCACGCTGCCGCGTTCGCTGCTCACCGCCCTCTCCCGGCTGCCCGGGGTCATCGCCACCGAGCAGATCGAGGCGGTCAGGATGCGGATCAACGGCGCGTACACCGCGGTTCTGGGGGTTGACCCGTCGGTGTTCCGCACGTTCGCCGCGCGGCCGACCGGCGCCTCGAACGCGCTGTGGGAAGGCGTGGCAAGCGGCGGGATCGCCGTCTCCTACACGATGGGCAAGCTGGACAAGCTCACGCTCGGCGGCACGGTCTCGGCCACCGGGCGCGCCGCGAAGCGGCTGCGTGTGGTGGCGTTCGGCACGATGGGCATCGGCGGGGTTGACGCGGTGGTGTCCAACTCGGTCGCGCGCTCGCTCGGCGCGCCGGCCGGGAACGCGATCGTGCTCAGCATGGACACCAGCGACTTCAAGGGGGATGTGGCCGCCGCCGGACGGCTGATCCCGAAGGGCGCCGGCGTCGAGCAGCTGGTCTCTCTGGTCACCGTCCCCGGCGGCGCGGTCACAGTGAACGGCTCGGGGGCAGCCGGGGCCGGGCAGCCGACCGAGAGCGGGGTGGCCGCGGCTCAGCTCGACACCATGCTGAGGGCGGCGATGAGCCGCCGCGGACTGCCCTACGTCTGGGGCGCGGCCGGGCCGAGGGCTTTCGACTGCTCCGGGCTCGTCCAGTGGTCGTTCGCGCAGGCGGGCATCGTCATGCCCCGGGTCGCGGCCGACCAGGCGCTGGCCGGGCCCGCCGTGCCGGTCAGTCAGCTCCAGCCGGGTGACCTGCTCTTCTACCACACCGATCCCACCGACCCCAGGTACATCTCGCACGTCGCGATCTATCTGGGCAACGGCTGGATGATCCAGGCGCCGGAGCCGGGGCGGGACGTGGAAATCGTGCCCGCGGACGTCGGCAGCGAGTTCGCCGGCGCCATCCGCGTCAACCCGGCCCAGGCCGCCGCGGTGGCCGGCCGCGTCGCCTGACCTCAGCCTCTGTCGTCGAGCAGCGCCTTGAGCTCGGCCTCCGACCAGGACAGCCGGCCGGTTCGCAGGTCTTCGATGACCGAGCGCAGCCAGGTGAGCTGCGCGGTGGCTGTCGCCAGGACGTACTCGCTCTCCAGGGAGATTACCCGCGGCATGGCCGCCGTTGATGCGAGCCCCGCCTCCAGGCCCTGCTGCATCGCCGTGAGCAGCGTTTCACGCCGCGCCAGCAGGTCTAGGGCCTCCTGCGGCGTCAGCATCATCACGTGGGACAGCGCGGCGGGGAACTCGGGGAACTCCTGCCTCGGAACGGCCAGCATCTCCTCCAGCCACTCCCTCGTCGCGGCGCGGCCGGCGTCGGTGATCGCGTAGACCGTCCGCTCGGGGTACAGCTGGTCCCGCCCGGTCTCCTGGACGGAGACCAGCCCGGCTTCCTGCAGACGGTCGATCGTCCGGTACAGGCTGGTGCGCTGGCTGACGTTGACCACCTGGTCTTTGCCCCACTGCTTGATCAGGCGCTGGATGCCGTAGGGGTGCAGCGGTCGCGTGTGCAGCATGCCGAGCACGGTGAGGGCGAGCGGGGAGTTGCGCACCGTCGCGTTCATGCCTCGCATATTAACACAGTAACTAGACCCGGTATAACTAGTTGACATGTATCTAGTTGCAATGCCACTATCTAGGTCATGTACTCAGACACGAACGTCTGGGCCAGCGAAAGGGTGAGGACAGTGATCAAGACTGCTCTAGTGATCGGTGGCGGCATCGCCGGGCCGGTGGCCGCGATGGCGCTGCAGAAGGCCGGCATCGACGCCGCGGTCTACGAGGCCTACTCCTCCCGCGCGGACGGCGCAGGAGGCGGCCTGTCCCTGGCGCCCAACGGCCTGGACGCCCTCCACGCGATCGGCCTGGGCGACCTGGTGCGGCCGTTCGGGATGGCCATGACGGGGATCGTCATGCAGGACTGGAAGGGCAAGCGGCTAGGGGAGTTCGGTAACCCGCCCGGCGTGCCGCCGATGCAGTTCTTCTATCGCGCCGACCTGTACCGGGTGCTGTATGAGGAGGCCGAACGGCGGGGCATCCGCACAGAGCACGGCAAGACGCTCACCGGGGCGGTGGAGACCGCGAACGGTGTGACCGCCCGCTTTGCGGACGGAACCGAAGCGACAGGCGACATCCTGATCGGCGCAGACGGCATCCACTCCACGGTGCGCGAGCTCATCGACCCTGGCGCTCCCGGCCCCATGTACGCAGGCATGATCAGCTTCGGCGCCCGGGTCACCGGCCCGGGCGTGCCGTCCACCGAGGGCAAGATGCCGATGAGCTTCGGCAAGCACGCCTTCTTCGGCTACCAGGTCTTCGACGAGACCTCCGCGATCTGGTTCGTGAACCTGCCGCATGAGCAACCGCTGACCGCCGCGGAGGCGCAGCGCACGCCGGCTTCGCAGTGGCTGCCATTGCTCGCTGGCCAGTTCGCCGATGACCGCACCCCCGCCGCGCGGCTCATCAGCCGCACCGACCCGGCCGATCTTCTCGTCGTCGGGGCGATGGAGAACATGCCGAGCGTTCCGGTGTGGCGCCAGGGCCGGATGGTCCTGGTCGGCGACTCCGCGCACGCCCCGTCTTCCAGTTCGGGCCAGGGCGCCTCGCTCGCCATCGAGAGCGCCATCGATCTGGCGCGGTGCCTGCGCGACCTGCCCTACGACCAGGCATTCGCCACATACGAGGCCCTCCGGCGGCCGCGCGTCGAGCGGGTCATCAAGGAGACCACTCACAAGAACAGCGCCAAGACCGCGGGCCCGGTCGGCCGGGTCCTGTTCGCCCTGGCCATGAAGGTATTCACCAAGCTGTCCAAGCCCGAAAAGGTGGCATGGATGTTCGATTACCACATCAAGTGGGACGCGCCCGTCGCCCCGGCCGGCCCGGTTAGCGCGCAACTCCAGACGGCCTGATCCCTTTCGCCCGGACGGCCTTGCGCCGTCCGGGCGAATGTGGAGCTTAGGGTTGAGCGCTGTCTACCGTAATGTAATCATGATTACATGAACACAGAGCAGGACGAAGACGCCACCGGCAGCGTCGCGGATCAGATCAAGGGCTGGTTCACGGGCCGGCTGCCCGGCGAGTGGTTCACCGAGCCTGCCGACATCGTCGTCGACCGTGAGGAGATCACGATCGTCGGCACGCTGCCCGAGCCTGACGGGGGCGCCGGCAGCGCGGAGAAGGCCGCGGCCGCCGAGGGCAGGATCAAGCGATTCCGCGAGGAGACCAGGTCAAAGCGCATCGAGATGGCGCGAGAGGCCGAGCACAAGTTCCGCCGCAAGGTCGCATGGGGCGCCAGGTGCGGTGACCTCGGTGAGATGTTCACCACGCTGTCGGTCCCGGTCATGACCAGGCTCAGGCAGTCAGAACGGCGCGTGCTCGACACCCTCGTCGACGCCGGCGTCGCCCGCAGCCGCAGCGACGCGCTCGCGTGGTGCGTCCGGCTGACCGGTGAGCACGCCGACGCGTGGCTGACCGAGCTGCGGGACGCGCTGCGCCGGGTCGAGGAGGTCAGGTCCCAGGGCCCGGCCAACACAACCAGCACCTGACTCGCCACCGCACGTCGCTCTAGTCGGATACCGTGACTAGGGAATCACGCGTGCGCAGGCGAGGAAGGTCGGTTCATGGGATATCGCGACCTGGCATACCGGCTATATGAGCGCAGGCTCGAATCCTCGCTGTCAGGTAAGGCGATACCGCGCCACGTCGGCGTGATGTGCGACGGCAACCGGCGCTGGGCGCGATCCGCGGGTCACTCCGATGTCAGCAAGGGGCACCGCAAGGGCGCTGACAAGATCTTCGAGTTGCTGCAGTGGTGCAAGCAGGCCGGCGTCGAAGTGGTCACGCTGTGGCTGCTGTCCACGGATAACCTGAGCCGCCCCAAGCAGGAACTCGAGCCGCTGCTGGCCATCATCGAGGACACGGTGAACGGTCTCGTGGACGAGGGGTGGCACCTGAACCCCATGGGCGCCCTGGACCTGCTGCCCGACCACACCGCCCGCACCCTCAAGCAGGCCGCCGAGGTCACGAGCAATAACCCGGGCCTGCTCGTCAACGTCGCGGTCGGCTACGGGGGACGGCGCGAGATCGCCGACGCGGTGCGGTCGCTCCTCGTCGAGCACGCGAGCAAGGGCACGACGATCGAGCAGCTCGCGGAGGCACTCGACGTCGAGCACATCGCCGAGCACCTGTACACGGCGGGTCAGCCCGATCCGGACCTGGTGATCCGCACGAGCGGCGAGCAGCGGCTCGGCGGGTTCTTGCTGTGGCAGTCGACGCACTCGGAGTTCTACTTCTGCGACGCTTACTGGCCCGCCTTCCGCAAAGTGGACTTTTTGCGCGCGCTTCGGTCCTATTCCGAACGTAACCGTAGGTTTGGCGCATAACCTGCTGAGATATCCCGGCTGAGT
>DATBBI010000143.1:0-3884 GCA_036271115.1 Trebonia sp. | reverse complement strand
GTCGGGCGACATGCCGCGGATCTTGGCGAAGACCTGCTCCGCTTCCGCCTCGATCCGGTCGGTCAGCGCCTCCACGTACCACGAGCCGCCGAGCGGGTCGGCGACGCTGGTCACCCCGGTCTCCTCCATGATCACCTGCTGGGTGCGCAGCGCCGTCTCCGCGGCCGCCTCGCTGGGCAGCGCGAGCACCTCGTCGAGCGCGTTCGTGTGCAGCGAGTTGGTGCCGCCGAGCACCGCGGCGAGGGCCTCGATGGCGGTGCGGACGACGTTGTTCTGCGGCTGCTGAGCGGTGAGCGACACCCCGGCGGTCTGGGTGTGGAACCTCATCCACTGCGCGCGCGGGGTCTTCGCCCCGTAGACGTCGCGGAGCCAGCGGGCCCAGACCCGGCGGGCGGCGCGGAACTTCGCGATCTCCTCGAAGAAGTCGATGTGCGCGTCGAAGAAGAACGACAGGCCTGGGGCGAACTGGTCGACGTCCAGGCCGCGCGAGATGCCGAGTTCGACGTAGCCGAAGCCGTCGGCGAGGGTGAAGGCGAGTTCCTGGGCGGCCGTGGAACCGGCCTCCCTGATGTGATAGCCGGAGACCGAGACGGGCTTGTAACGCGGGATGTTCTGGCTGCAGAACTCCATCAGGTCGCCGATCAGGCGCAGGTGCGGCTCCGGGGCGAACAGCCACTCCTTCTGAGCGGTGTACTCCTTGAAGATGTCGGTCTGCAGGGTGCCGTCGAGCTTCCCGATGTCCTTGCCCTGGCGTTCGGCGGCGACCAGGTACATGCAGAAGACCGGCACGGCCGGGCCGCTGATCGTCATCGACGTGGTGGTCTCGTCCAGCGGGATGCCGTCGAAGAGCTCCGCCATGTCGGCGGCCGAGTCGATGGCGACGCCGCAGTGGCCGACCTCGCCGAGCGACCGCGGGTCGTCGGAGTCGCGGCCCATCAGCGTCGGCATGTCGAAGGCCACGGACAGGCCGGCGCCGCCGGCGCCGAGCAGCATCTTGTACCGCTCGTTGGTCTGCCTGACGTTGCCGAATCCGGAGAACTGCCTGATCGTCCACGGCTTGCCCCGGTAGCCGGTGGCGTACAGGCCGCGGGTGAACGGGAACTCGCCCGGCCAGCCGATCCGGTCCGGCGGCTCCTGGTCGTCGGGCGGCCCGTAGACCGGATCGACGTCCAGGCCGGACAGGGCGGTGAAGTCGGCCTCGCGCTTGGCCGCCTGCTCGTAGCCGCGCCGCCAGCGCTGGCGCCCCGTCCCGCTCTCTTCGGACCTGTCGTCAGCCACCGTAGCCCCCCCGTTTCGCATTTAGTAGGACGTCCTACTATCTACCCGGTTTCAGTCTAGCTCCAACCAAACACGGGCTAGCTCCAACCAAACACGGGCTAGCTCCAACCAAACACGGGCTAGCTCCAACCAAACACGGGCTAGCTCCAACCAAACACGGGCTAGCTCCAACCAGGGGGCGGGGTGCGGCGTCTCAAGGGGAGGACACGGACGTTTGGTCCTGCCGCGGCGCAGCGAAAGTGTGGAACCATTGAAGTACCCCACGAATATCCTCGGGGATGCGCCACCAGTCGATGACGGCATCGGCTTCGGTGGCGCCGGCGGTGCGCTCGCCGCGACGGCCTCAGTTCGGCTGCCGCGGGCGACGTGGACACAGGGAGGATCGGTGGGCACGGACGCGGGCGCGGAGACCGGCCCTTACGCCACCGTTGCCTCCGGCACCGGCGCCCGGCGCGTGCTCGCGGAGCAGCTGTTCGCGGCCAACTATCCGAAGCTGGCCGGCTGGGTGCGGCGGCTGGTGGACGACGACGACACCGCGCACGAGATCGCGTCCGAAGCGTTCGTGAGGCTGCTGTCCAAGTGGACGAGCCCCGCCAAGCTGGACAACCCGCAGAGCTACCTGTACATGATCGCGACGAACCTGGTCCGAGACCACTGGCGCAAGCTGGAGCGAGAACGCCGCGCGATGCGCACCGTGACCGCGAACACCGAAGCCGAGCCGTTCTCCGACCCTGCGCAGGACGTCGACGTGCGCGAGCTTCTCCAGGGGCTGCCGGCCCGGCTGCGCGACCCGTTCCTGCTGCACTACTATGCCGGGTTCGGGATCAAGGAGATCGCGGCGCTGCTCAAGCGGCCGGAGGGCACCATCAAGGCCGACCTGTACCATGCCAGGGCGAAGCTGAAGGAGGCGCTGGCGGAGCGCGAGGGGAGGGCGACCGATGCCGGATAACGACCAGCGCGATCCCCTCGACAGCTGGCTGGACCAGCAGGTCCAGCCGCTGCCGCCACCGCCTGGCACCTTCGAGCTGATCAGCCGCCGGGCGCGCCGCAGGAAGATGCGCAAGCTGGCGGTCACCGTCGTGTCCGCCGCGGCGGTGGTGGCCGCGGTGGTCATCGCCACCCCGCCGCTGCTCTCGCTGAACGTCAAGCCCACCCCGCTGGCGGGCAGCGCGGCAGGCAGCCAGTCGTCGCCGGCGGCGGCCAGCGGCGGGCAGCAGGCGAACGGGACGGCGACCAGGTACGCGCCCAAGCCGACGGCGCAGCCCAGCCTGGTGGCGCCCGCCTACGGGCCGGTACCGCCCAACTTTCAGCCGGTGTCGGTCACGTGGGTGAGCACCAGCAGCGCCTGGGTCATCGGCCAGGCCGGCACGCCGGGCACCTGCGCCAACAAGAGCAACCCGGACATCTGCACGTCGATCGCGTTCACCAACGACGCGGGCAAGACCTGGCATGGCGGTCCCGCGCCCGTCACCACGGGCCCGAGCGGCGCGCAGGGCGTGAGCGGGATCAGGTTCCTCGACGGGACGAGCGGCTGGACGTTCGGCCCCGAGCTGTGGGCAACGCACGACGCGGGGAAGACGTGGAGCCAGGTCGACACGCACGGCGCCCGGGTCACCGACCTGGAGACCGCCGGGGACCGGGCGTTCGCGCTGTGGGCCACGTGCTCCGGCACTGCATCGGTGGCCTTCGCCGCCGACTGCACCAGCTACACGCTGATGACCACGACCTCCGGCAGCGATAACTGGACACCAGTTGGCGGCGCGACGAGCGGGCTGACGCTCGGCGGCGCCGCGACCTCCGCGGTCCTCGCGCTCACCGGGACGACCGGCTACCTGCTCGGGCCCGACGGCACGCTCTACTCCGGCCCGCTCGACGGCGCCTGGCAGCGGGCCGGGACCGCGCAATGCCAGCCAGGTCCCGCGGCCCCCAGCGGGCTGCCGGGCAGCGCGTTGCTCGCCCTGGCGAACTCAGCCACCGTGATCGTCGCCTGCAACGCGGCCAGCGGCGTCCAGGTTTACACGTCCGCAGACAGCGGCGCGACCTGGGATGCCCAGCCAGCCAGCGCCTGGTCGGCCGTGGGCAACCAGGCGAGCGCCACCTCGCTGGCCGCGGCCCCGGACGGGACGCTGACGCTGGCCGCGGGAAATGGGATCTACGTGCTGCCCGCGGGCACCGCGCAGTGGAAGCAGGCGAGCGTCACCAGTGCGCCGGCCGGCGGCTTCAGCTACGTCGGCATGACCACGAACGACCAGGGCGTGGCGCTGCCCGCCAACGCCTCGCTGCACGAGATCTGGATGACCTTCGACAGCGGCCAGACGTGGGCGGCGCGCACGCCGATCACGCCGGGCAACTAGTCCTCTGGTCCTCTAGTCCTCGAGGAAGTCGCCGGCCGTCAGCCGGAGCCCGCGCAGCAGCGCGAAGAGGTCGGCCCGCTCGGCCTCGGAGTACTCGCCCATGCCGAACTCGGCGGTCATCAGGTCGCGGGTCGCCACCCGGACCGCGTCCCTGCCGCGCTCGGTGATCTCCGCGAGCCGGCCCCGGCCGTCGTCCGGGTTCGGCCGCCGGACCACCATGCCCTGCGCCTCCAGCCGGTCGATGGTGTTGGT
>DATBBI010000142.1:0-7526 GCA_036271115.1 Trebonia sp. | reverse complement strand
TATCTACGCGACCCTGTCCGGAGAGGTGGTCCAATTCGGCCTTGAGCCGGTCATACGCCTCCTGGGTGAGCCAGGTGACGCTGTCGTCGCGCGTCTCGGTCACGGGCACTCCTTGGTACTACGCAGGACTTTTCGTCCGCTAGGGGCTGGGATTTATGCGGCACGAGGGCTTGCACGCCCTCTGCTAAGGAGCCAGCCGGTCTCCGGGGGTAATCTTCTGAGGCTAACAAGGGTCGGCCACTGCTGTGTACTAGTCAAGTCCTGCTGGTAGCGGCGTGGCGTCGCGAGAAGGCCTCCGGGGCAGCGTTTCCAGTCGGGAATGCCGCTAAACCGCCTTGATGTTTCGGTGAAGGTACACGAGCGAACACGTAGGGAGGCAAGGTTGTCATCCCAAGGCCCTGAGCAGGGGAAACTGAGGCTGATGGCCGTGCATGCGCACCCGGACGACGAGTCGAGCAAGGGTGCAGCGACAATGGCGCGGTATGTCCGTGAGGGCGTCGATGTCATGGTTTGCACGATGACCGGCGGCGAGCGCGGCGACGTCCTCAACCCGGCTATGGACCGGCCAGAGGTGAAGGCCGATATGGCCCGCATCCGACGGGAGGAAATGGCGAGGGCCCGAGAGATCCTGGGCGTCCAGCAGCGCTTTATGGGCTTCGTCGATTCCGGCCTTCCGGAGGGCGACCCGAAGCCGCCGCTGCCTGACGGCTCGTTCGCCCTGGTGCCGCTCGCCGAGGCGGCGGCCCCGCTGGTCAGGGCGGTCCGCGAGTTCCGGCCGCACGTGATCGTGACCTACGACGAGAACGGCGGCTACCCGCACCCGGACCACATCAAGACCCACCAGGTCACGGTGGAGGCGTTCGAGGCGGCCGCGGATCCCGACAGGTACCCGGAGGCCGGCGAGCCGTGGCAGCCACTGAAGCTGTACTACTTCGTGTCCTTCCACCAGGCCAAGTACGTCGCGCTGCACGAGGAGATGCTGCGCCGCGGCCAGGACTCGCCGTACGAGAAGATCTTCGCGCAGTGGGAGGAACGCGCCCGCAAGCGCGAGGAACTCGGCATTAAGCAGCTTGAGATCACCACCAGGATCGATGTCGCCGACTACCTGGAGATCCGCGACCAGGCGCTGCTGGCGCACGCCACCCAGATCGACCCGAAGAGCGCGTGGTTCGACTGCCCGCTCGACGTCCAGCGCGCCGCGTGGCCGACCGAGGACTATCATCTAGCTAGGTCGCTCGTCGATACTGAGCTGCCTGAAGACGACCTTTTCGCGGGTGTCCGGGAGAGTGTGACCCTGTGATGTTTCTCGCCGCGGCGCTGGCCAGCGGTTCAAGCAACTCCACGATGAACGACGTGGAGCCGGGACTGCTCGGCTTTCTCGTCGTGGCCGGGATCGGCATCGCGCTCGTGTTCCTGCTGCGCTCGATGAACAAGCAGTTCAAGAAGCTCGGCCCGCCGCCGGAAGAATCCGTAGAGCCGGACGCGGGCACTGGCGACGCCGCCGGGACCGGCGGAGCGGTGACGGACGCCGACGTGGGTGACACAACCACGAAGGGCGCCAAGCGCCGCTAGCGACGGGGGCACCCATGCTGGTGGTCCACGGGATCTGGGCGTACGGGGCGGTATGGCTGTGGGCCGAAGACCCGGCGCTGCCCGCGCATGCCCCCGCGCGCGCTGGCCGCCCGTCGCGCGCACCGCGCCCGCATCCCTTCGCCGTCGGCGCGGCGGAACTCGCCGACGCGCTCGCCGAGCTTCCTGACCCGGTCGGCGGCCTGGTCAGAAAGGCCGTCGATGACGAACTGATCCTTCAGCTTCCTACGGTAGGCGACGGGCCGCTTGCCTCTCAGGAAACAGGCCGCGAGCCGCCCGCGGGGAAGCGCGCGCTGGCCGCCTGGCGGGTGCCGGCGCTGGTCTTCGAACCAGCGGCCGCCGCGGCGGCGCTCGCGGTGCTCGGCGGCGCCGCCGAGTCGATCGGCGATCTGCTGCCTGGCGCGACGCTGGCCTACCTGGCCGTGGCGGGACGGTTCGCCGCCGACCTCGTGACCCGCGGCCGCGTGCTGCCCGTCCTCGTCGCCGAAGACGAGGGTTACGCCGCCCGCTGGCGCCCGGTGCTCGGCGCCGCGGACGCTCAGCGCGCCCGTGAGCTCGCCGCGGCCATGCCGCCACTGTGCCGCGCGGCCGGGACCGCCCAGACCACGGCGGGCACCGTGCTGGCTGAGGCGCTGGACGCCTTCGCCGACGCCGCGGCACGCACCCGGCTGCAGGCACCGCTCCTGCCGCCGCGCCGGGGCCGCCGTCCGGCTCGCGTCGAGTTGGCCGAACGGACCGTGGCCGCTCTCACCGGTCCAGACGCGCGCGTCGAGGTGGGCACGCCGCAGGACGCGGCCGAGGCGCAATCCCTGGCCGCGGCTCTGGGGGCGTGGCTGACCGGCGCCAGGCTCCCGGTGGGCCCGGTCCGCACCTGCTTCCGCCTGGTGGAGCCGGCCGAGACAGAAGACCCTGAAGAGCCGGGCGAGGGCGGCGACCGCGCCGGCGCCGGGTGGCGGGTCGAGTTCGCGCTCCAGTCCGCGGAGGATCCGAGCCTGATGCTGTCCGCGGCCGATGTCTGGGCCGGGGAGGGCGTCGGCTGGCTGGGCGGTGACACATACCCGGACGAGGAACTCCTGGCGGGCCTCGGCGCGGCGGCCCGGCTGTTCCCCGCGCTCGAGGAAGCACTGGCCGAGGCGGCCCCGGCCGAGGTCGCGCTGGACACCGCCGGCGCGCTGCGGTTCCTTCGCGACGAGGGCCCGCTGCTGGCCGGCGCGGGGTTCGGCGTTCTCTTGCCGGACTGGGCGCGCAAGGCGCGGCTCGGGCTGAAGCTGACCACCAGGTCGAGCTCGGCGGCGTCCTCGCCGTCGGCACGGCAGTCCACGTTCGGCCTCACGGACCTCGTGGAGTTCCGGTACGACCTGGCCATCGGCGACCAGATGCTGTCCGCCGCGGAACTGGCCGAGCTCGCCGCGCTGAAGGTCCCGCTCGTCCGCGTCCGCGGCCAGTGGGTGGAACTCGACGATCGCCAGGTTAAGGCCGCGCTGAAGTTCCTCGAGCGCAAGCGGTCCGGCACGATGACCGCCGGCGAGGCGATTCTCGTCGGCGTCCACGGCGCTGGCGACGACGTGCCGCTGACCGCGGTGGACGCGGACGGATGGCTTGGCGACCTGTTGTCCGGCGCGGCCGAGCGACGGCTCGCGCCGCTGCCCACGCCGGACGGCTTCCATGGCGAGCTGCGGCCCTACCAGGAGCGCGGCCTCGCCTGGCTGGCGTTCCTCGGCGACCTCGGCTTGGGCGCGATCCTGGCCGACGACATGGGCCTGGGCAAGACCATCCAGCTGCTGGCGCTGGTCGCCGCGAGCGCCCGTCCTCATGGCCCGACGTTGCTGGTGTGCCCCATGTCGCTGGTAGGGAACTGGCAGCGGGAAGCCGCGCGGTTCACCCCGGACCTGCGGGTGCACGTCCACCACGGGGCGGAGCGGCTGGTCGGCGACGACCTCGCCGCGATGCTGGCCGGCGCGGACCTGGTGATCACCACGTACGGGATCGCCGCCAGGGACCGCGCCGGGCTGAGCCAGGTGAGCTGGGCGCGGGTGGTCTGCGACGAGGCGCAGGCGATCAAGAACCACGCCACCGGGCAGGCGCGCGCGGTCCGGGCCCTGCCCGCCGCGTCGCGGGTCGCGCTGACCGGGACGCCGGTGGAGAACCAGCTGTCGGAGCTGTGGTCGATCATGGAGTTCGCCAACCCCGGCCTGCTCGGCCCGGCGAAGGCCTTCCGCGAGCAGTACGCGGTCCCTGTGGAGCGGTTCGGCGACGAAGAGGCGGCGCAGCGGCTGCGGCGGGTCACCCAGCCGTTCCTGCTGCGGCGGCTGAAGACCGACAAGTCGATCATCTCCGACCTGCCGGACAAGCAGGAGATCAAGGTCTGGTGCAACCTGACGCAGGAGCAGGCGAGCCTGTACCAGGCGACCGTCACCGACATGCTGAGCCGCATCGACGAGGCCAGTGATGACATCACCAGGCGCGGCCTGGTGCTCGCCACGATGACCAGGCTCAAGCAGGTGTGCAACCACCCCGCGCACCTGCTCGGCGACGGCTCGCGGCTGCCCGGCAGGTCCGGCAAGCTCGCCAGGCTCGAGGAGATCTGCGAGGAGATCGCGGCCGACGGCGACAAGGCGCTGTGCTTCACCCAGTACGCCGAGTTCGGCCGGATGCTGCAGCCGCATCTCGCCGCCCGGATTGGCTGCCAGGTGCTGTACTTGCACGGCGGCACCAGCAAGAAGCAGCGCGACGAGCTGGTGGCCCGCTTCCAGGAGGCGGACGAGCCGGTGCTGTTCCTGCTTTCGCTCAAGGCGGGCGGCACCGGGCTCAACCTGACCGCGGCGAACCATGTCATCCATGTCGACCGGTGGTGGAACCCGGCTGTGGAGGACCAGGCCACTGACCGGGCGTTCCGGATCGGGCAGCGCCGCGACGTGCAGGTGCGCAAGTTCGTCTGCGTAGGCACGCTCGAGGAGCGGATCGACGCCATGATCGAGGAGAAGAAGGCCCTGGCCGAGCAGATCGTCGGCACCGGGGAGAACTGGCTCGCGGGCCTGTCCACGGCGCAGCTGCGCGAGGTCGTGGCGCTTTCAGAAGACGCGGTGCCGGAATGAGCCCGCCAGCCAACGGGCCACGATGGTGGGAGACCGCGGGTCCCCCGATCCCTGTCGAAGGCGGCATCAAGGCGAAGAGCAAACGCGGCGCGATCGGCGAGCAGTGGTGGTCGCGGCGGTTCATCGCCGTGCTCGAGTCCTACGGGATGAGCGGACGGCTGCAGCGCGGGCGCAGCTATGCGCGAAAGGGCCAGGTCGTGGAGTTCTCGCTGACCCAGGGCATGGTCAGCGCGCGGGTTCAGGGGTCGCGGCCGCAGCCGTACAACGTGACCATCAAGGTGCTGCCGCTGACGACGCCGCAGTGGCGCGAGGTCGAGCGGCGGCTGGCCAGCCGGGCGCTGTTCCGCGCGAAGCTGCTGGCAGGCGAGATGCCCGCGGAGATCGAGGAGGTCTTCGCCTCGTGCGGGACGCCGCTGTTCCCCAGGTCGGCGGCCGACCTGGACATGCACTGCAGCTGCCCGGACTGGGGAGTGCCCTGCAAGCACCTGGCCGCGGTCTGTTACGTGCTGGCCGAGGCGTTCGACGACGATCCGTTCGAGATGCTCGCCTGGCGCGGCCGGACCCGTGGCGCGCTGCTCGCCGCGCTTCGCCAAGCGGGCCCGCGGCCCGCGGGCTCGGCCGCGGGCTCGGCCAGAGCCGCCGCGGATGACCCGTCGGTCAGCGCCGGCGCCGCGAGCGCCGACGCGGCCAGCGCCACCCACGCCGTCCTCGCCGACGTGACGGGCCCGCCACTGGCGCGGGCCCTCGACGAGTTCTGGGCCCCTGGCCTCAGCCAGGCCCGCCTGCGCGCCCTCGCCGCGACACAGGCAACGACGGCCGCCCCCGACCTGCTGCTGCGCATGTTCGACCCGCCGGCGATCGTGGTGCGCGGCGAGGATCTCCGCGACATCCTGGCCCCCGCCTACGAGCAGTTCCCCGCCGACGACTGATCCGGGCAACGTGCTCGATGTGACATCGTCCACACTCTTACGTGGTCGATGTGTCATCGTCCACGTTCGGCGGGGGCGGCGGGCTGGCCTACTCTGACCAGGCGCGCTGCATTGCCTCGGGGAGGCCCCACCAGCCGAGTGGGGTCAGCCGGTCGTCTTCGTCGATCGCGCCCAGCACGCTCCACATGGCGGTGACGTGCAGGAACAGGCCTTCGACGCTGAGCTCGTCGAATTCGTCGAACTCCTCGAGGTCGTCGGCATCGTCGAAGTCCCCGAAGCCGGCGGAGTCCGGTTCCTCCTCCAGATCGCCTTCGTCCTCGTCGTCTTCCTCGTCCTCGTCCTCGTCCTCGAAGCCTGCCAGCTCGCTAGGGTCGAAGTCGCTGACGTACCTCGCGAGGTCCGCGGCCGACGCTGGCGTGCCGGGTCCGCCGGTGATCAGCGCCGACATGACCGCCAGCCAGTCCAGGTGATCAAGGGCGGCGACCGCGGCCATCGCGGCCGACATCTCGTCGGGCTCGTCGTCGTCTTCGTCGCCGGGGCCGTTGTCCTCGTCGCCGAAGTCGAGGTCTTCGTCTTCGGCCCACTCCATGGCGCGGGCGAATTCCTTGTCCTCTTCCGAGAGCGGGTCACCCTGCGGCGAGGCCACCGAGGTGGCGAGCGTCAGCCACATCTCCGCGTCATCCGGGGGCAGCGCCTCCTCGTTCCGCCCGCTGAACGAGATGAGCATCTGCCCGGGCCAGCCGGGGCGGGCGATGTCCGTGCGCAGCCTGGCGGCCGCCGCTGCCAGGTCATCGGCGGGCAGCGGCCTGTCGCCTGCCGTCTGGAGCATGGCGCGCAGCGCGGACAGGGCCTCCGCGTCGGCCGCGGCCCAGTCGGCGAGGAACGCCTCGTCCTGCTCGTCGAGCAGCGCCGTCATCGGCACCCGGCCATCGGGCAGCGGAGTGGTCATCCACTGTTCCTGCAGCGTGAGGTATTCGCGGCGTTCCCCGGCGTCCCCCGCGGCCAGCTTGTCGGGGTCTATCCCCCCAGAGGCCAGGCACTCTTCCAGATAGCTCACCAGCCGGGCGTGCATCTCCTCCTGGAGCGGGCTGCGCTGGGACGGCTCCTCCCAGACATGCAGGCCGATAATCCCCGTCGGTTCCGTTCCGGTGGCTTCAAGCCAGCCGTGAACGTCCCCGAACGTCGCCTCCTGATCCCTGATCTTCTGCAGGATGGCTTCCGCCGAGTCCCAGAACGGCGCGGACAACGGGTTGCCGGCCGCGAGCAGGCCCCGCCTGATGCCGGGAAGTGACCTGAGCGCGTCGTCCGGCGCCACGCTGAGCAATGCTATTGCGACGTCGCGCCGCCGGAGTTCACCGAGCGGGCGCCCGGCGAGCTCAGCGACGCGGTCAGCTTCGAGTTCCACGCCTCGCAGCGTACGACGACCAGGTCCCACCGCGCACTGCCCTCCGTCTTCCGGTAGCTCTTACAGCTCGGTCCTGCCGCCCAGGTACGGGCGGAGAACCTTCGGGATCTGCATCTTCTGGTCCGCGGTCTGATAGTTCTCGACGAGCGCGGCAAGCAGCCGCGGCGTGGCGATCGCCGTGTTGTTGAGCGTGTACGCGAACTTCACGGTCCCGTCGGTGTCGCGGTACCTGATGCTGGCCCTGCGGGCCTGCCAGTCGTGCAGCGACGAGCAGCTGTGCGTCTCGCGGTACGCGGCAAGCGACGGCATCCAGGTTTCGATGTCGTTCATCCGGTACTTGCCCGCGCCCATATCGCCGGTGGAGATCTCTACCACCTGATACGCCAGGCCGAGACCCTGGAGCAGGTGCTCGGCGGCGTCGAGCAGCTCGGCGTGCCAGCGGTCGGATTCCTCGTCATCGGCCCTGCAGATGACGAACTGCTCCACCTTCTCGAACTGGTGCACCCG
>DATBBI010000141.1:0-10525 GCA_036271115.1 Trebonia sp. | reverse complement strand
TCTGGGACCCGATGAGCCCGCAGCCGCACGACTCGGACGTGAAGGCCCTGGTCAGGATCGCGGTGGTGTGGAACATCCCGATCGCCTGCAACCGCACCAGCGCCGACTACCTGATCACCTCGCCGCTGCTGGGGACGCCGCACGCCGCGCATCCCCCGCTCACCAGCACGCTCTCGTAGCCGGGCTCAGGCATCAGCCGTGGCGCGTGCCTCAGCCGGCTCCCAGTCCGGGCGCAGCGGCATGCCGGACACGCCGTCCGCCCGCAGCTTGACGCCGAGGATCTGGTGCAGCTGGATGGCGTTGCGGTCGAAGCCGAGCCGGGAGCCCGCCATGTACAGCCGCCAGACCCGCGCGGCGCCCAGGCCGACCTCCTCGACCGCCTCGTCCCAGTGCGCGTCGAGGTTGTCGCCCCAGCCGGTGAGCGTCTTCGCGTAGTGCTCCCGCAGGTTCTCCTCATGCCTGATCTCGAAGCCGTGGTCGTTCATGACGCCCATCAGCCAGCCTGGGCCCTCCAGCTCGCCGTCGGGGAACACGTAGCGGTTGATGAAGCCGTCCTTCCTGATGGAAGGGCTGGTGTTGTCGGGGCGGGTGATGCAGTGGTTGAGCATCCGGCCGCCGACCTTGAGCTTGCCGTTGAGGAAGCTGAAGTAGCCGGGGACGTTCTGCTTGCCGATGTGCTCGGTGAGGCCGATCGAGCTGACCGCGTCGAAATCGGTCTCGGGCACGTCGCGGTAGTCGAGGTGGCGGACCTCTGCCAGGTCCTCGAGGCCGGCCTTCTTGATCGCCTGCTGCGCCCATAGCGCCTGCTGCTCCGACAGCGTGACGCCGAGCGCCTTGACGCCGTACTCGCGGGCGGCGTGCATCACCATGCCGCCCCAGCCGCAGCCGACGTCTAGCAGCCGCATGCCCGGCTTGAGCGCGATCTTGCGGGCGACCAGGTCGTGCTTGTACCACTGCGCCTCTTCCAGCGAGGCGTCCCGGGTCGGGTAGCAGGCGCAGGTGTAGGCCATCGACGGGCCGAGCACCCACTCGTAGAAGCGGTTGGACACGTCGTAGTGGTGCGAGATCGAGTTCGCGTCCCGGCCCTTGGAGTGCATCCGGCCGACCCGGAGGAGGCGGCTGGTCACGCGCACCTCCTGCGGGGGCGGGGGGATCCTGGGCAGCAGCAGCTTGGGCCCGCCCAGCGCCCGCAGGAGCTTGACCCGGTCCGCCCAGCTCATATGCGTCTCCTGGGCGCGTGACAGCCGGGACAGCGTGGTGTACATGTCGCCGTCGACGTCCAGGTGGCCGGACACGTAGGCGCGGGCCAGGCCGAGCGCGCCCGGCGCCTGCGCCAGGTAGGAGACGGCGACCGGCGACCTGACGATGATCTTGACCGGCGAGTCGGGGGCGCCGGCCACCGATCCGTCGTACGCGCGGAATTCAACCGGAGCATCCGGGCCGGCTATCGCCTCGAATACCTCAGCCAGTGCCATGTGCCGTTCCTTTCGCGATGTCAGTGTCCGCGGACGCATTTGTCGTACAGGCCGAGCAGGCGGCCGCCGCCGTCGTATTCGGCCTTGAGCTTGTCGTAGTCGGCGCCGTTGTACCGGCGGCGGAACTCTTCCTCCGAGTAGAACGCGGTGGAGTACAGCGACTTGTGCCCGCCGAGGGCGCTGACCTCTTCTTCCACCATCCGGTTGTAGTAACCGTCCTGCTGGCCTGGCGGCAGCGGGACGGTGCCCCAGAAGCCGAAGTTGACGTACAGCTCGCCGGGTCGCAGCGGGTACAGGGTCCAGGCGTGGTCGCCGCGCAGCCTCAGCGGGCACAGCCAGACCGGCTTCATCGTGACGCTGCGCTCGAAGAACGTGAGGAACGCGTCGCCTTGGTCCACCGGGATCTCGACGTCCTGGACGACCATCTCGCGCGGCGGGCGGCCGCGGTTCTCGTTGAGCACCGCGGTCAGGCCGTATTTCCTGTCGAAGGCGACCAGCTTGCGGTAGACGTCCGAGCGGCGGTACTGGCTCGGCCAGAGCCGCCTGATGACCTTGTTCTGCACGCCGAACGCACGGGAGCACCAGAACCAGTCGGTGTCCCACCGCCAGATGTAGTCCTTGATGGAGAGGAAGTCCTCGCGGCTCTGCCGTATCGACTCGTAGTAGATCTGCTGGCCGGTGTAGTCGCTCACCCAGGGCGCCTTGTCGCTGAACGCGCCGACGGTCAGGTACAGCTCGCCCGCGCTGAACGCGGTGCCGTCGAGGAAGTCGGCGCGGTGGCCCTGGTAGCTCTTCGCCGCCGCGATCTCGGCGATCGCCGCCATGCAGCTCTTGGGGTCGTCAAAGGCGAAGTGGCGCAGGTGCACGTACGGCTTGACGGGTTCGAGCTCGATGGTCAGCGCCAGGGAGTAGCCGAGGGTGCCGTAGGAGTTCGGGAAGCCGTAGAACAGGTCGCTGTACTCGCCACCCTTGGTGGCGATGACGACGCGGCCGTCTCCGGTGAGGATCTGCATCTCGGTCACCGACTCGTGCGGCAGGCCGTTGCGGAACGAGGTGGACTCGATCCCGAGGCCGGTGACCGCTCCGCCGAGAGTGATCGTCTTGAGCTGCGGCACGACCAGCGGCATCAGGTTGTGCGGCAGCGTGGCGTCGCAGAGGTCCTCGTAGGTGGTCATGCCGCCGACCACCGCTGTCCTGGCGGCCGGGTCCACGTGGATGACCCGGGTGAACGCGGCGGCGTCGAGCAGGTGGACGCTGGTCGCGCCTGCCGCGCCTGAGTCGCGGTAGCGGAACAGGTTCGAGGTGGGCTTCGCGAGACGTACCGGTGCGCCCGGCGGCACCGCGGCGTAGGCGTCGCGCAGCCGCGCCACCGCGGCCTGATGAGCCGCGAGCTTCGCTGGCGGCAGTCCTTCGATGCCGGTCACTTGCGTCTCCTCGCTCTCTTCGGTCCGCTGTGCGTCCCGATGTTCTCACAAGGATGCGCACAGGCGTACAAAGTGGGCAAGCTGCGGACCGAACGGGACGAACGGCTCAGGCAGTGTACCCGGTCGCCGTCGAGCCGCTGCGTTACGCCTCACCGGCTGTGGGGGCGTCCTCGCCGGCCTCGTCCGCGGCCTCCAGGGCGTCGTAGCTGGCGGCCACCTCATCCGGGGTCATCGGCAGCCGGGCCAGCGACGGCGGCGCACCGGAGTCGATGACCTGGCGGAGCAGCACGGCCATCGAGTAGTCCGCGTCGTCCGCCAGCGCCCGGTCAAGCGCGACGTTCGCGAGCGCCCCATTGCCCGACTGCCACGCCACGAAGGCGAGCAGCGCGGCCGGGGCGCAGACGTACCCGGGCTGGGCCAGCCGGGTCAGGTCGGTCCACAGTCGCGCATGCGCCTCGCGGTGCTCCGGTCGCATCCTTGCCCACGCGTCGTCGCGGACCCGGAGGTCACGCAGCACGACCGTGAGCCGGGCCGCTTCCCCCGGTTCCAGGCACCCGCCGCCGCGGTAGCGGCGGATGCCCTCGGAGACGGCGGGAAGGCCGACGGCGGCGATCAGGCGGCGGACGGACGCCTTCCGGCCGGACCGCGCCGCCCGCGCGATGGCCCTGGCGACCTGTTCTTCGACTTCCCTGGTCGCCCGGCGCATCTGCTCGGCGGCGGCCCCGGTGACTGGCGCGACCGTAGCCGCGAGCGCGTCCCGGCTAGCCAGCACGCCGGCGCTTCCGGCGGCCACGGCACGGGCAGCCGGATGGTCGCTGATGTCGAACGGCTTGCCCTCTGGCGGGCAGCAGGCCGGGTCTTCGCACACGTAGGACCAGTAGCGCTGGTTGTCCGCCCGGAGCAGTTCGGTCACGGTAACGCCGGCTCCGGGCGCGCAGTCCCGCAGCGCCGCGGCGACTGGTGAGACGAGGCGCTCGGGGCCGTACCCCACCGCGACCGCGGTCTGGATGCGCTGCGCGGTGAGCACGCTCATGGCGTGTGCGGCCACCGCGGGGGCCAGCCCTGGATCGGGCAGGTCATAGCGGAGCGTGAGCCTGACCTCCGCACCGGGCTGCCCGACGCCGATCACGACCATGCTGTTGCCGGGCTCGAACCCGAGTAGCACGGGCACCACCGCCAGGAGCGAGGCAGGCGACCCGATCCGGATCCGGCCCTCCGCGGGCGTCCCTGCGTCCGGCGCGACGCCGGCGCTGCTGCCGGTTTGCGATCGCGCGCGGCGCTCGCCCCGCCGCGGCGCGGGCGGCTTGCGCCGGTGCTTCCCCTTCCGGCCCGGTGCCCTCCGCGGCGCGGGCTTCGCGGCGGTGGACGTAGTCGTGGCGGGCGTGTCGGTAGCGGGCGTCTCGATGCCGGATGTCCTGGCCGCGGGAGCCGTGGTGGTGGGCGTGCCGGCTGGCGTCCCCGGAACGGGCTGCGGGGACGAAGTGCCCGCGGAGAGATCTTGTGTCATAGGGCCAAGCGTGCGCGGTGTCAATGCGGCGGGGGGATTTGATCTTGTGGCTGTGGATAACTCCGGCGAAATCCACAACGCCATAAAAGTGTTCCTTGACGAAAACTGACGGAGAAGGTACCGATCAGCCGCGATGCGGGGCTGCTTTCCGTTGGTGCTGAAGATTCGACCCCTATGCGGAGGGTCGAATCTTCAGCGTTATAGGGCGACGCCGAGGAGGGCGTCGGCTGTGTCGCGGATGAGTCGGGCGTCGGCGGGGGGGACCGATCCCTGGGCGGCCAGTACCGCGTTGGCCCAGGTGTCGATCGCGGCGAGCGCGCCTGGGGCGTCCAGGTCCTCGGCGAGGCGTTCGCGGACCGTGCGCAAGACGTCGTCCGCCGCGGGCACGCCCGGGGCCCGGGCGGAGCCCGTCGCCCCGGCAGAGCCCGTCGCTGAGGATACGGCCGTGCGCCAGCGGGTGAGGCGTGTCGTGGCCGCCGCCAGGACCTCGGGGGTCCATTCCCAGTCGGAGCGGTAGTGGTGGGCGAGGATGGCCAGGCGGATCGCCATCGGGTCTACCCCGGAGTCCCGCAGGGCACTGACGAAGACCAGGTTGCCCAGCGACTTGGACATCTTCTGGCCCTCGTAGGCCACCATGCCGGAGTGCGCGTATACCCGGGCGAAGACGCGGCCGTCGGCCGCGCAGGCGACGCGGGCGTGCGAGGCGCTCATCTCGTGGTGCGGGAACACCAGGTCGCTGCCGCCCGCTTGCACGTCGAAGGCCTCGCCGAGGAACTCCACGGCGATCGCCGCGCACTCCACGTGCCAGCCGGGCCGCCCGGGGCCGAAGCGGGAATCCCAGGCGGGCTCGCCCGGGCGCTCTGCGCGCCAGACGACGACGTCGAGCGGGTCCTTCTTGCCTGGCCGGTCTGGGTCGCCGCCGCGCTCGGCAGACAGCGCCGTCATCTGCGCCAGCGACAGGCCAGGGGCGCTGTCCGGACCGGACAGCGCCCCGAACGCCGGGTCGGCGCAGCGGGCGAAGTAGGTGTCGCCCTCGAGGTCGTACAGCGAGCCGCGGGCGGCGAGGCGCTCGGCGAACCTGTCGATGAGGGGCACCGCCTCCACCGCGCCGATCAGGTGCGCCGGGGGCAGTATCCGCAGCGCTTCCATGTCACGGCGGTACCGTTCGGTCTCGCGCAGCGCGAGCTCCCGCCAGTCGGCGCCGTCGCGCTCGGCGCGCTCGAGGAGGGGGTCGTCCACGTCGGTGACGTTCTGGGTGTAGGTGACGTGGTGCCCGGCGTCGAGCCAGGCCCTGACCAGCAGGTCCCACGCGGTGAACGTCGCCGCGTGACCCAGGTGCGTGGCGTCGTAGGGGGTGATCCCGCAGGCGTACAGCGACGCGTCCCGGCCGGTCGTCGCGACGGTCAGCTCACCCGTCGCTGTGTCACGCAACCGCGGCTCGGGCCCGCGGCCGGGGAGGTCAGGGACCTCGGGTCCACGCCATGCATCCATGAATGCCAGGTTATCGTGCCTTTGCCGGCCACCCGCCTGGCTGCGGAAGCGGCAGGTCCTCCGGGCCGGGGAGCCGCGGGGGCAGGGTCCTGAGCAAGGACGGCTGGAGGCGCGCCGCGGTCGCCTGCTCGAAGGCGTAGGCGATCGCGAGCAGCCGGGGCTCGCTCCACCGCGGCCCGACAAGCGTCACGCCCACGGGCAGCCCTCGCACGTGCCCGAACGGGACGCTGATCGCCGGCCAGCCCGATACCGCCGCCGGGCGGGAGGCGCCGAAGACGCTGTGGTCGCCGAGGACGTAGTCGGTGAGCCACGCCGGGTTCGCGGTCAGCGAGATGATCGCGTCCAGCCCGTGCTCCGTGGTCGGCGTCTCCAGCGAGGCGACCGCCAGCCGGGTCGCGACCCCGCGCAGCTCCAGGTAATCAGGGTCGGCCAGGTTGCCGGTCGTCGCCTCGGCGGCGTGGAAGATCTCCTGGCCGAACCTGCAGAGCACCCAGGCGGCGTTGCGCTCGTTGAACTCGATCAGCCCGGCCAGCGAATCCGGGATGTCCGCCACGGCGTCCACGGTGGCCAGGTACTTGAGGTAGGCGTTGATGCCGTACTTGAACTCGTAGTACAGCGCGTCGAACTCCGGGATCGTGATCTTGTCCACGTCCGGCAGGTCCACAGGATCGGTCACCACCGCGCCGAGCGACCGCAACGTCCGCACTGCCGCGTCGAGCAGGGCCTTCGTGGCGGCGTCCGCCCGGGCGGACGCCGCCCGCCAGACGCCGATCCGCGCGCCGTCGAGCGCGGCCGGGTCGAGAAACTGGGTGTAGTCGGTGGCATGGTGAGCCGGCCAGCCGGAGGCGGCGGGATCGTCAGGATCGGCGGCGGCGAGCACGGACAGCATCGCGGCCGCGTCGGCGACCGACTTGGCCATCGGCCCCGCGGTGTCCTGGACCGGCGACAGCGGCACGATCCCGGTCCTGCTCACCAGGCCGGCCGTCGGCTTGATGCCGACCACGCCGCAGGCGCTCGACGGGGAGACGATCGAGCCGTCGGTCTCGGTGCCCACCGCCAGCGGCGCCAGCCCGGCCGACACGCCGGCCGCCGACCCCGAGCTCGACCCTGACGGGCTCCTGTCGAGCACGTACGGGTTGTTGGCCTGTCCGCCGAGAGACGACCAGCCGCTGCTCGAGTGGGTCGACCGGAAGTTAGCCCACTCCGACAGGTTCGCCTTCGCCAGGATCACCGCGCCCGCCGCGCGCAGCCGGGAGACGATGAAGGCATCCGGCGGGCAGGCCGGCAGCAGCGCCGGCGAGCCGGCCGTGGTCGGCATGCCGCCCACCTGGACGTTGTCCTTTACCAGCACGGGGATGCCCTCGAGCGGGCCGCGCGGTCTGCCGGACTCCCAGGCCTCGTCGCTGGCCGCGGCCTCAGCGATGGCGTCGTGGTTGACCGTGATCACCGCGTGCAGCGATGGGTTCAGCTCCTCGATCCGCGCAAGGAAGTGCTGGGTCAGCGCCCTCGCGGTGAGCCGGCCATCGGCCATCGCCTGGTGTAGTTCGGCCACCGATGACGACGCCGGATCGATGCTCATGGACGCGCGCTCCGGGGAAAGTTCTGGCGTTGTCTGAAAATCCGGCATGCGGGAAGAATAAACGCCCCCGGTGCTTCTCCGTAACCGCCTAAGATCGCTCCGCATCCCGCAGCAGGTCACTGACCTGCTGGGCAGCCCTGCGAACCTGGTTAAGAAGTCGTTCCTGGATCGAGGCGGCCGACCGCACCAGCGGGGACGGTACGGTCAGCGCGGCCACGATGGACCGCCCGTCGGTGACCGCCGCCGACGCCGCCCACACCCCGCGGTCGATCTCCTCCTCGCTCACCGCCCAGCCGCGCTCGGCCGTCTCCGCCGCGACGTGCTCCAGGCGCGCGGCCGCCTGGGGGTCCGCCTCCGCGATCGGCGCCAGGTAGTCGCGCCGCAGCTGCGGCGGCAGCCCGGCGAGCAGCACCCGCCCGCTGGCCCCGCGGTCGATCGGCAGCTGCTCCCCCGGCTCGAACGTGGCACGGAAGTGGTGTGCCGACTCCACGCGGTGCACGCACACCGGGACGCGAGCGATCAACTGGACGAGGATGACCGTCTCGCCGCACTCCCGGACCAGGTCACGCATCACCGGGTCAGCGACCTCGATGATCGATTCGGCCGCCTCCGCGGCGCGGGCGAGCGAGATGAGCCGGGCCGACAGGTGATAGGCGCCGCGCTCATCGCCCACAAGCAGCCCCGTCTCGCGCAGCAGCGCGATATAACGGTACATGCTGGGCAACGGGATGCCGGTGGACTCAGCCAGGTCCCGCGCGGTAAGCGTGTGGTGTCGTGGCGAGAAAGCCTGCAGCACCGCGAGCACCCGGCGGGCCCCTTCGGCACCTGAGGCAGCGGCCACCGACCCGCGCGCTCCCGGCGCCCCGGACGGTCTGACAGCTGAATTAGTGGCCACGGGAGCTCTTTCTCAGATAGTCACAATCTGATTATCGAGCCACGATAACGACACGGCAGTGCACCGTCAAGCCGCCGACGTGCCGGAAAGGGACGGTGGGAACCTGGCAGCAGCAGCGAGTTCCGACGTGCCGGTGCTCATCGCCGGGGGCGGGCCGGCCGGCCTCACCCTCGCGATCAGCCTCGGCCAGCTCGGCGTGCGGTGCGAGGTCGTCGACGCCAGGCCCGCGCCCGCCCGGGTGCCGGGCGCGGGGCGATGCGGGTCGCGGGCCATGGAGATCTTCCGCCGGCTCGGCCTCTCCGCCCGGCTGCGCGCCGCGGGGCTGCCCGCCGAGGCGCCCCTCGACGTGGCGGTCTGCGCCGGGTCACTGGCACGGCCGCTGACCAGGCACCGCTACCTGTCGGTGGCCGAAATCCTCGCGAGCATGCTCGAGGTCAACGACGGGACCATGCCGCTCGAACCGCCCGTCATCCTGTCCCAGTACACCCTCGAGCCGCTGCTGCGCGAGGTCGCCGAGGCGACGCCGGGGGTGACGGTGCGGTTCGGCGCCGAGCTGTTCGACTTCGTGGTGGCCGGCGGAGTCACCGCGATGGTGCACACCGCCAGCAGGATGCGCACCGTCCGCGCCGGCTACCTGGTCGGCTGCGACGGCGCGGACAGCACCGTGCGCCGCGCGCTCGGCGTGGAGCTGCGCGGCGAGACCAGGGAACCGGTGCGGCAGGCGCTTATCTACTGCCCCGACCTATACGAACGGCTCCCCGGCGGCGCTGCCACGCGGGCGGTGCAGTACCACATGACCGGCGCGCACCCCTGCACGCTCGTCGTCCAGGACGACACCCAGCACTTCACGCTGCACGCGCCGGCGGCCGGGAGCGCCCCCGGCGCCCCGCCGCTGGCGACGCTGTTCGAGGCGGTGGCCGGGGCGGTCTGCCAGCCGCTGAGCTACAAGGTCGTGCACGAGGACCTGTGGCCGCAGCAGCTGCTGCTCGCCGGCCAGTACACCGACCGGGACCCCGGTGCCGCGGGCAGCCGGGTCTTCCTGGCCGGCGACGCCGCGCACCCGGCCAGCACGGCGGGCGGCCTCGGGCTGAGCACGGCCGTCGGCGACGCGGCCGACCTGGCCTGGAAGCTGGCCGCCACGCTGCACGGCTGGGGCGGCCCCGCGCTGCTCGGCTCCTACGAGGCGGAACGGCGCCCGGTCGCGGCCCAGGCCATCACCGCGTCGTTCGCCAGGGCCGTGGCCGACGAGCCGTGGTCGGTCGACCTGCGGGACGTCGAGCTCGGCTACCGGTACACCGGGTCCCCGGTCATCAGCCAGGCCGGCGGCGCGTCGCCCACCGGGTTCGCGGCCACCACCTGGCCCGGCGCCCGGCTGCCGCACCTGTGGCTTGACGACGGCAACCCGCTGCACGACGTGCTCGGCAGCGGGTTCACGCTGCTGCGCATCCAGGCCGCGGGCGATCGGGGAGGTTCCGGCGCTCCTCCCGACCGGACCGCGACCGGGTTCGCGCGGGAGCTGGCCGCCGAGTTCGGCCGGCTGGGGGCGCCGCTGGACCTCGTCGAGGTCACCTCGGTCGCGGCGCAGGCCCTCTATCCCGGGCACCGGCTGATCCTGGTCCGCCCCGACCTGCACGTCGCGTGGCGGTCCGGGGATTCGATGCCGTCCGCGGCCGCCCTCGCGGCCCTGGTTACCGGAAATCAGGTCACCGGAAGTCAGGTCACGGGAAACCTGGCAGCCGAGGGCTCCTAGGGCCGGCGGAGGATGTCAGGGCAGCCAGGGGACGTGGCCGGCCAGCAACGCGTAGCCCACGAAGGCCACCGCGTCGATCAGCGTGTGCGCGATGATCATCGGGGCCGTCCGTTTCCAGCGCAGGAACAGGATCGCGAAGATCACGCCCATCGCCGCGTTGCCGAGGAATCCGCCCAGCCCCTGATAGAGGTGATAGGAGCCGCGCAGCGTCGCGCTGATCGCGACCGCCTGCCATGACCGCACGCCGAGCTTCTGCAGCCGGCTCAGCAGGTAGCCGGTGACCAGGACCTCTTCGAGCAGCCCGTTCTGCAGGGCGGACAGCAGCAGCACCGGGATCCGCCACCAGATGTCGGGCAGGCTCTCGGCGACCACGTTCAGCGCGACGCCCGACTTGTACGCGATCA
>DATBBI010000140.1:0-1894 GCA_036271115.1 Trebonia sp. | reverse complement strand
AGCAGGTCCTCGACGTCGGTACTCATGATCGCTTTCCATTCCGGCCGCACATGGCCGCCGTGTCGTTCCAGCCGTCGGCGAGCTCGCGCAGCCGCGCCAGGCCGCGCGAGCCCGAGGACTTCACCGTGCCCTCGGAGCAGCCGAGGACCGCCGCCGCCTCGGCGTCGGTCAGCTGCTCCCAGTAGCGCAGCACGAGCACGGCGCGCTGCCTGGCGGGCAGCTGCATCAGCAGCCGGACCAGGGCGTCACGTAGGTCTACGTCGCCGGTCTCGTCCTGCGGCTGCCGCAGCTCCGTGCGCAGCAGGCGTTCCTTCTGCCGCCACCGGCCCGCGCGCCGGTAGCCGTCGATCGCCAGGTTGCACAGGGTCCGGCGCACGTAGCCTTCCGGATCGCCGTCGATCCGGCCCCACCGCCGCAGCAGCCGCTCGACCGCCGTCTGCAGCAGGTCTTCGCCCGCCTCCCTGTTCCCGGCCAGCAGCACGGCGGTGCGCAGCAGGTGATCGGCGCGCTCAGCGAGGAAGCGCTCGAGTTCCGCTGTGCTCCGCTCGGCTGCCATCCGGGTCTCCTCCCGTTCGCAACCCAAGCACGAAGAACCCGGCGCAAAGGTTCCAGCCGACAGCGAAAATCCTGGCGTGGCTCAAGCCCGCTCTAGTGGTCCGCAACGCCGGCGGCGCCTTCGGCAGCCAACTGGCCGCGGCGATCATCGTGGCCTGCGCCACCCCGCGCAAGAGCCCCCGCTAACCGCGCCGGAGAAGCCGGCTGAGGTTGCAGAGGAACCACGCGTCCGTTCGGGATGCTGTTCTTGACTTTTCCGAACGGGCGCGTGGTGACTGCCGCACTTACCGGCCGCCGGGATCCTGGGACGCTCTTGCCAGTTCCCGCAGCCGGCCGAGGGTGTCCCCCGGGCGCCCGGCCAGGACCCGCGTGCTCGGCAGGCGCTCGCGGATCTCCCGGGTTTCCCCGCTGGCGAGCCGGACCGCGCCGCTGGTAGCGGACGACAGGACGATCAGGCTGGCGCCGGTGTCGGCGGCGAGGCTGATGACCTCGGCTACCGGAACGTCCGCGGCCAGATCCTGGACATGCCAGTGATCCTCGCGCAGGCAGGCCGCTGCCATCATGGCGGGCAGCGCGTGGCGCTCGCCGGGGGGAGTCGCCGTCACGGCGATGCCACGGGGGCGGCCCTGCGGCTGGTGGACGCGGGCGGCGATAAGCCGCTCGCAGATCGCGGTCGCGCGGTGCTCGGTTGCGATAGACAGCTCCCCGGCGGCCCATTCCGTGCCAACCCGTCGGAGCGCCGGGGCGATGACGTGGTCGCACAGCCCGGTCAGCGGCACTCCGGCGGCGAGCCGCCCGAAATCGCGGCGTGCCTGGGTCTCGTCCCCGGCTGCCAGCGCTGTGTACAACCGGTCGGCCTGGGCCGCCCAGTCCCTAACCTGCACCTCGCGCGGCGGCTCAGCACCCGCCGCCCGCCTGGCCAGCAAGTCGCGCACGTCACTTTCGCTCACCTCATAGCCATGCGGCGTCTTCCGCGCGCGAAGCGTGCCCTGGCGCACCCAGCTGTAGGCCGTCTGGTAGTGGACGCCGAGCGTCTCGGCCGCGTCGCGTAGCTGCACGGGGTCTCCAAGCTGTCAGTTTTAGTGTAACTTAGTATTAATTAAAAATCGCGGACCGGAGGAGTCGGCGCAAGCATGGGACTTACGTACTCAAGTGTGGTGCCCGCTGAGCTTGATGAGGTGTTCGCCTGGCATTCCCGTCCGGGAGCCATCACGCGCTTGATGCCACCGTGGCAGCCGGTGCGCGTGGTGCGGGAAGCACCTTCGGTTCGGGACGGGCAGGCGGTTCTCGCCCTGCCCGCCGGCCTGCGCTGGGTGGCTGGCCATGATCCGTCCGGCTA
>DATBBI010000139.1:0-23084 GCA_036271115.1 Trebonia sp. | reverse complement strand
TGGCCGTCGCCGGCGAGCTGGCGGACCTGTTGTGGGAGGCGGTGGCCGGCTGCCGGTTCGACGGGCGGCCGCTGGCGGCGGCGTGGGCGGCCGTGCCGCGGCCCGATGACCCGGTCGCCGCGATGTGGCTGGCGGCCACCGCGCTGCGCGAGCACCGCGGCGACGGGCACGTCCTTGCCGGGGTGGCGTCCGGGCTGCGCGGGCTCGACGCGACGGTGACGTTGGTGGCGACCGGCGCGATCTCGCGCGACCTGATCCAGCCGACCCGCGGGTGGAGCGACGAGGACTGGTCCGCGTCCGTGCGGCGGCTGCGGGCGCGCGGGCTGCTCGACTCTGGCGGACGGCTCACCAAGACCGGCGGCGCGCTGCGCCGTGAGGTCGAGGAGCTGACCGACCGGCTCGCCGCCGGCCCGGTCGAGCGGCTCGGGTCGACCGGCGTCGAGCGGGCGATCGAGCTGGCGACGCCGGTCAGCAGGCACCTGATCGACACCGGGGTGATGCCGGTGCCGAATCCGATCGGCCTGCCGCGGCCGTGAACGCGGTTGATGTGCCCCCGACGTCGGTCGCGGCGGGTACGTGCTCCGTGCGGCAGGCGGCCGCGGGGGACCGGCCGGCGCTGGAGCGGATGCTGGCGCGGTGCACGGGGCAGACCAGGTACCGGCGGTTTCACGGGCCGGTCAAGGTCTTCCCCGAGCGGTACCTGACCGAGGCGCTGTCCGGCAGCCCGCTGCATTTCGCGCTGGTGGCCTGTCTTGACGAGGACGGGGCGGAGGAGGACAGCACCGTGGTGGACGGCACCGTCGTCGCGCTCGCGAGCTGCCGCGCGGTGGACGAGGGCGTCGCCGAGCTGGGCATCCTGGTCGAGGACGGGTGGCAGCGCCGCGGCGTCGGCAGTGACCTGCTGCGCGAGATCGTGGCGTACGCCGCCAGGACCGGGCTGCGCGCGCTGCAGGCGCAGGTGCTCGCCGACCAGCCGTGGATCGTGGGGCTGCTGCGGCGCCACGGCACCTGCACGATCACGGGTGCGGGCCAGGCGCTGTACGTGACGCTGTCGCTGCCCCGGTGATTGCCGCGCAGGCAGCGTTAAGCGAGCGCCGCTTCGTGGAGCTCATCGGTGAACGCCGCGGCCGGCAGCCGGTCCGGGCCGAGGAATATCGCGCTCAGGGCCAGCCTCAGGTCATCCCGGCCGTTCCTGCCCGCCGCATAGAGCCGGGCGCGCCTGGCCCGGCCGGCGTCGGTGAAGGTGGTCATGAACTCCGCATAGGTGGTGGACACGCGCCGCATGCGGCGAAGCCGTTCGGCCCGCTGCCCGGCGTACGGGCGCAATCCCGCCGTCGTCCAGTCGGCTGAGGACAGCAGCAGTTCGGACAGCGCGCGCACGTCGCGCAGCGCGAGCGACAGGCCCTGGCCGTCCACCGGGTTGTCGTACCCGCCCGCGTCGCCGGCGAGGACGACTCCGTCCGCGCAGGGCTCGTCGCACCAGGTCTGGTCCCCGCCGAACGTCCCGCATGGTCCGGCCGGCGTGACCAGGCCCAGGCCCAGCGATTCAGGGATGGCCCGCAGCCCGGCGAACGCCTCGATGAAGCGCTGCGCGCCCGCGCGTCCGGCCCACCGGGTCGTCTGCTCGTTCGCGTGGCAGATGTAGAGGCGGAGGCGGCCGTCGCCCTGCGGGAACACGAAGAACATGCAGTCCCCTTCGACGCCGATGGAGTACTGGTCATCGGGCCACTTGCCCGCGCCCTCCACCAGCAGGCCGGTGGCCACATGGGTGGCCGGGATCCTGTTCATCCGGATGCCGGACTGCTTGCGCACCGTCGACGTGCGGCCGTCCGCGCCGATGACGAGACGCGGTCGCACCGCTATCTCCCTGCCATCGCGATAGGTGACCGACGGTCGCCTGCCCGGCTGCACCCGCACCTCCGCTGCGCCGGAGACCACCTCCACCCCGGAACGCGCGGCGTCATCCGCGAGCGCCTGGCACGTCCTGGGGTGGGACGCGCAAAGCCCGCCGGAAACGCCGGGAAAGACGGTCGAGTTGTCCCTCCTGGCCGCCTCGGCGGCGGACGGGTCCACCAGCTCGTCGTATCCGACGCCGTAGCGCGCGTCGACCGCGCGGGTGGAGCGGATCACGTCCTCCAGCCCGAGAGCCCGTGCTTCCAGCACTCCCCATGGGGCCATGTACTCGCCGCGTACCCGGTCGCGGTAGGCGCGCTGGCGTTCGAGCAGCAGCACCCTGATCCCGCTGCGGGCCAGGACAGTCGAGAGTGAAGCGCCCGCGATGCCGCCGCCGACGACAACGACGTCAGGCTGATTGAGCCGCATGACTGAAACCCCGTTCTTGCGCGCGGTACACGCCCCCGTGACGTGGTGACCGACAGCTCAAGTTCACCAGCGGGGGCGCCCGCGCGGCATCGGGCGGACCAGCCATCTTCCACTGGCCCGATCAGGCCATAGCGGTGATGCGGCCGGGCTTACGGGCCGAGCAGGCCGGCTCGCGCGGCGGCCGCCGCGGCCGCGGCGCGGGTGGGCCGCCGCAGCTTCGCCAGGATGTTCGCCACGTGACGGTGCACGGTGTGCGGGCTGATCACCAGGCGCTCGGCGATCTGCGCGTCGCTCAGGCCCGCCGCGACGAGCGCGAGGACCTCCCGTTCCCTGGCGCTCAGCTCGGCGAGCGTGCCTGTGCCGGCTCCGTCACGGTCCTCGCCCGGTGGCGTGGGCGGGCCCTCGATCCCGAAGAACGGCGCGACGACGCGCAGCACGGCGTCGAGGTCACCGTGCCACGGCAGGTGGGTGTTCCCCGGCAGCGTCACGAGGTCGGCGTCCGGGAGCAAGGCGGCTACCTCGCGGGCGCCCTTCACGCGCATCGCGCGGTCGTGCTCGCGGTGCACGACCAGGGCCGGCGCGCGAACCCTGGGCAGTTCGTCGCGCACGTCGGTGTCGTAGATCAGCGCGAGCAGGTCGGCGGCCACCTCGGCGTCGGCGGCCGTGCGCTGCACCGCGGTGAAGGCGGCCCGGTCCTCGGCGGACCAGTCGGGGCCGAACATGTCCGCCAGCAGCCGGCTGCCCAGCCCCCAGTGGGAGCGGACCAAGTCGATCATGCTGGTCCGCGCTTCTGGCGAGCCGAGCGCCTGCCCCTGCGCGTAGCTGCCGTAGAGCACGAGGCGATCGACGCGCTCCGGCCGCCGGGCGGCGAAGCTCACGGCGGTGCAGCCCCCGCACGAGATGCCCAGGAACGCCGGCCGCGCGAGGCCGAGCTCGTCGACGACGGCGCACAGCGTCGCGTCCTCGAAGTCCATGGTGAACGTCTCTGGCGGCCGTTCCCTGTCGGACAGGCCGGTCCCGAGACGGTCATACCGCACAACCGTCCGTCCGGCCGCCAGGCCCTCGACGAAGCGGCGCAGCGGGCCGAAGTGCCAGTCTTCGACGACGTTGGAGACCCACCAGGCAGGCAGTACCAGCGCCGGGCCACTGCCGACCACGGCAAACGCGATCCGCTGCCCGCCCGGCAGCCGCGCGAAGCCGGTCGTCTGTCTCACCGGCTCACAGTAGCCCGCGCGCCCGCGCCGGCGCCATCGCGAACCCGCGCCGCGTAACTCCCGGGTCAGCCCCGTCGCTCCAGCCGGGCGGCGATCGGCCGCCAGACGGCGAACTGGGCCAGGGACAGCGTTAGGACGAACGGCAGCAGTACCCACATCCCGGCGTTCTGCGCGAGCGTGCCCGCCAGCCAGGGCAGCGCGGAGCCGCCGATCACGGCCCCGCCGTTCATGACGCCGATGGCGGTAGGGACCAGGCGCGGCCGCGTGAGCTGCGGCACGATCGCCATGGTGGTCGGGAAGACCGGGCCGAGGAAGAAGCCGAGCAGCCCGAACGCCACGCAAGCCACGACCGTCGGCGACACCCAGGCCGCCACGATGGCGGCGCTGATGCCGGCCAGGCACGCGTAGATCATGGCGGCCGTGGTCGCGCCGGCCCGTGCGGCGATCGGGCTGATCAGGAACCGGCCGAGGGTCAGCCCCAGCCAGAACCCGCTGATCGTGTAGCCGGCCAGCGAAGCCGGTAGCGCTCGCGTCTGCACCAGGTAGCTGAACCCCCAGTTGCCCACGCCGATTTCGACGCCGACGTAGACGAACAGCATCGCCGCTCCGAGCTGGACACCCCGGTCCCTGAGCGCGCTGTGCAGCAGGCCGCGCGGGGTCGGCGACGGCGGCGCCGGCGCTGTCCCGGGCCCGTCAGGCGCCGCGTGAACGACAGGCGTGCCGTGGGCGTCGGGCGCGCCGTGGGCGTCGGGCGCGCTGCGCTCCGGCCCCGGGTAGGCCAGCAGGAAGCCGGCGACCAGCGGGACGCAGGCCACGGACACCACCAGCCAGACCACCGTCCATGACGCGAAGCCGAGGATCCACGCGGCCAGCGGCGGCCCGACGAGCGCGCCGACGCCGAAGAACGCGTGCAGCCGGTTGAGCAGCGTCGTCGCGCCTGGCAGCCCCGCGATATAGACGTTGAGCGCCGCCTCGAGGACCCCGGTGCCGTATCCGACGATCAGCTGCGCCAGCACGAACGCGGCGAACGGCGGGCGGGTGGCGAGGTACAGCCCGGCCAGCGTGAAGGCCACGCCGCCCCCTGTCAGCGCGATCCGGATCCCGGCCTTGTGGATCAGCGCGCCGGTGCTGACACTGGCCAGCACGAACCCGGCGGAGCTCGTGAAGAACGTGATCCCGATCGTGGCCCGGCCCACCCCGTAACTGGCCATCTGCGACGGGAGCAGCACGCCGCTGATCCCCACGTTGATGCCGATCAGCACGAACGCGGCGTAGGACATCAGCACCGGCGGCCGGGCCTGCCGAAACCTCACGAATTCTCCAGACTCGGTCGGAACGGAGAATCCGAGACTATCGGTGGCCAGGCAGTGACCCGCCTAGCCCGGCTGGCTGCTGTCCTTGAGCGCACCCCAGCCGTGCCAGCCGTCCACGGCGATCCAGGCGCTGATCCGGCCGCGGTCGCGCCGTGGGTACGGCTTGCCCGTGTACTGCATGGCCACCCGGTCGATGTCGGCCAGGTCGGTGTCGGCACGCATCTCGTCGATGTGGCCGATGATGCTCAGGTGGGTGTACCAGCCGTCCTCATCGAGCACATCGAGCGCGACCCGGGGATCGTTGCGCATGTGCGCCAGCCGCGTACGGCCCTCGTCCATGTTCACCAGCACCCGGCCGTCATCCCAGAGATACCAGGTGGCCACGGCTACCGGCTGGCCGTCTCGCCGCAGCGTGGTGATGACCGCAGGGTTGGGCTTGCGCAGCATGGCCACCGCGGCGTCGGATAGCGGCGGTTTCGACATGCGGTACCTCCGGGGGATGTATGGGTGACAGGTTCAGCTGGGATGGTACCTTCGCTGGCGTGGCAGCGGATGAGCAGGCGCGATGGCTGATGCTGGTCGTGCGGCTGCCCGCCGAGCCGTCCCGGCACCGGGTGGCGGTGTGGCGTGAGCTGCGGCGCGCCGGCGCGGTGCCGCTTGGCCAGGGGTGCTGGGCAGTGCCCGAGGTTCCGGCGGTCGCCGACATGGTCGCGCGGGTCGAAGACCTGGTCGGCCGCGGCGACGGAGAGGTGATCATGCTGCGGGCGGCGGGCCGCGCCGAGGCAGACGCGGCCCGGATGTCCGCCTTGTTCACCGCGGCACGGCAGGCGGAGTGGGCGGAGTTCATCGCGGACTGCGGCAAGTTTGACGCGGAGATCGACTCCGAGATCGCCAAGAGCAAATTCACCCTGGCCGAGCTGGAAGAGGAAGAGCAGAGCCTGGACCGGCTCCGCCGCTGGCACCGGGAACTGGCCGCCCGTGACGTGTTCGGCGCGCCGAACGCCGCCGACGCCGCCCAGCAGCTCAAGCACTGCACCGAACGGCTGGCCGACTACACCGAGCGGGTCTTCCGCGCGGTCCACCAGATGTGACCTGGCGTCTACTGTTGTAGGAGAAGCGTAACCCGGATGTGCACGGGGGCCGCACATCCGGGTTACGCTTCACACGGTAGCAGATGTTACATCCCATGGAGGGATGTACCGCGGGGAGCACGGGTGAACATCGGCCAGCTGATCGACAGCTACGGGTACTGGGCGCTGTTCCTCCTGGTGATGGCCCAGAGCCTGGGAGTGCCGCTGCCGGGAGAGACCGCGCTGATCATCGCCGGCACCTACGCCGGGACCACTCACCACCTGAACCCGTGGCTGATCTTCGCCGTCGCCTCCGCGGCGGCCATCATCGGGGCCATCATCGGGTTCTGGATCGGCGACACGGGGGGCTACCGGCTGGCCCGCCGCTACGGGAGCAAGGTCCGGCTGGATGAGCGGAAGCTGAAAACCGCCCGCTACCTGTTCGACCGCTACGGCACCAAGGTGGTGTTCTTCGGCCGGTTCGTGTCCGTGCTGCGGACCTACGCGGCGTTTCTGGCCGGCACCAGCCGGATGCGGTGGCGCAAGTTCCTGCCCGCCAACGCCGCCAGCGGCATCGTCTGGGCCGGGATCTACACGGCCCTGTCCTACCTGGCAGGCAATTGGCTGCAGCAGGCGTCCGGCACGATCGACTGGATCGTGGGCGGGATCGCGGTCGTCGCGATCATCGCGCTGCTGCTGGTGGTGCGCCGCCAGTTCGGACAGCTCGCCGACCGCGCCGAGGAGGCCTATCCAGGGCCGCTGGACGGGCTTCCCCGCCGCCCAGAGCCCGCTGGCAGCGCACGGCCACGCAGTCCCCGGCGCGGAATACCGTGACGCGTCCGGCGTTATAGTTAGCGAAGCGAAGGGGAGTAGCTCTTCTGCCGGACCGTCGACATACTGGCCCCGCATTGCGGGACCCGGCGCCCGGGAGCCGCCAGGCTTGAGCGAGACCTTCGGGCCGCAGGACCCGATGAGGAGCGTCCCAGATGAGCCTGGCCATCATTGCCACCGTATTCGCTGTCATCTTCCTTTCCGAGCTGCCGGACAAGACCGCCCTGGCGACCCTGGTGCTCGGCAGCCGCTACCGGCCAGTCTGGGTGTTCACGGGCGTCGCCGCCGCGTTCGCCGTGCATATCGGGCTGGCGATCGCCGCCGGCAGCCTGCTGGCCCTGATTCCGCACCGCCCGCTGGAGATCGTGGTCGCCGCCTTGTTCGCGCTGGGCGCGGTGCTGCTGCTGCGCGGCAGGCACGAGAGCGACGATGAGCACGTCGAGCTGCACGGCAGGGAGCCGGGATTCTGGCGCGTCGCCTGGACCGGCTTCGCTGTGATCCTCGTCGCCGAGTTCGGCGACCTGACCCAGATCGCCACCGCCACCCTGGCCGCCCACTACCACGACCCGCTGTCCGTCGGGGTCGGCGCGGTCCTCGCCCTGTGGGCAGTGGCCGCCCTGGCCATCACCGGCGGCCGCGGCCTGCTCAAGGTCATCCCCCTGACCTGGATCACCCGCATCGCCGCGGGGATGATGCTGGTCCTCGCGGGAATCAGCATCGCCGCCGCCGTTGCATGACAGGCCGTCCCTGAGCGGCCCCGGCGGCAGCCCAGGTTAAGGTCTCACCTCGGCCGTGCGCGCACTCGGGTACAGTTCGCGCACTCGCGTCCATGCCGCCCGGCCGAGCACCACGACGCCGGCCAGCTCCACCGCGGTGACGACCGTGAGGCCGGCGCCCAGCGCGGTGAGCGTGCTGAAGGCCAGGCCGGCCACGATCGCGGCGGCGAGGAACGACACCGCCACGATCACCAGCCCGGCGATCACGCCGGGAACCGGGTGGGCCCGCAGCAGCCCCCGCGACCTGGCTGAAGCCATCGCCCCGGCCAGCACCGCGACCCCCACCGCCTGCAGAATGCCCGCCGCGATACCCGCGCCCTGGCTGGCGGCTGAGGTGAAGCCGTACCCGATGGCCAGGACGAACAAGCCGACGGCGGCGGCCAGCCACAGGTCCGCCTGGTGCCCGGGGCCGCCATGGTTTCCCGGCACCGCGGGCTGCCCGGGCCCCTGCTCGGCGAGAGAGGCGCGCGCCGCGCGGCTCAGGACCAGCAGCGCCCAGATTCCGATGCCGACCGCGCTGGTCACCGGGCCGGCCGTGCTGGACCCGTTCGAGGCGGCGGCGGCGAGCAGGCCGATCATCAGCAGCAGGGTGCCCAGCGCGGCGGCGGCGATCTCCGCGGCCGCCGCCCACTCACTGCGCACGACCGCTTCCCAGCCCGCGGTGCACACCGCGGCCATGGCGCCCGCCCCGGCCAGGAACTGGATCCAGCGCCCGGCCTGAGCCAGGTCGCTCGACGCGCCCAGGGAAGAGGACAGCGTCGCGTCTGACGCCAGGAGGAATGCGGTGCCAAGCACGAACACGACGGCGGCCGCCACGAGCAGCGCCACCGGTGTCAGCGACTTCGTTATGTGTTCCACGACGTTTCCCTCGTCACATGCTCCCCAAAGAGGCGGTACAAGACTGCCACCCATCTCCTCGCCAGCCGGCGGTTTTGCCGGGAAACGCGGCAAAGACCCGGCCTCGTCAGGCCGCGTTCAGGCCAGCGCGGGGGATGGCACGGCCCGGCGCGGATCGATCAGGCCCGGCTCGGTGGCCATGAACAGGTCGAACTCCCCGACTCGCCAGCCGGCGGCGAGCAGCGGCCGGACCGCCGGGTGCGGCGCGGGCAGGCAGACGCGCGCCACGCCGTCCTCCGGCGCCAGGGCAGCCAGCACCGCGAGCACCGCGGTGGCGGCGCAGGCGTCATCGGCGGCCGGCCGGACCGCGAGGTGCGTCACGCCGAACTCATCGTCCGCGCCGCCCACCGTCCCGGCCGCCATCACCTCGCCGTCGCGAACGGCCAGGACGCCGGCCCCGCCCGGCCGCCGGGCCCACGCCTGATGCTCAGCGGAGCGGTCGGCACCGGTCCAGGCCAGTTCCGCCGCGGCCACCGAGGCGGGAGGAGCCGGCGTGGCCTGCCAGCCGGCCGGCGCCGCCAGGGCGTCGACCCGGCCGCGCACGTACAGCAGGGGCCACCAGGCGTCCAGACCGAAGCTGGTGTACAGCGGCAGCGCGTGCGCGTGCAGGCTGCTGAAGGTCATCCGGCGCCCGCCAGTGCCCGGCCACAATGCCGCCAGCATCGCGCGGCCGCAGCCGCTGCCGTGCACCTCCGGATGGACGAACAAGTCGCACAGCATGCTCACCGCGCCGGGGCCGCCGCCGACCGTCCGGGTGGCGCCGAAGCCGACGACCGAACCTCCGGCCACGCCGACGACCACGCGGCCGTGGGCGAGGAGATGGGTCATGTACGCGGGGTCGGCGCCGCCCCACTCCTCGTCCTGCCCGGTGGCGAGCGCCACCGCCGCGATCTGCGGCAGGTCGGCATAGACTGCCTCGCGCACCTCGATCTCCGCCACGGCGGGCATGTTACCTCGTGGCGGAGCGGGCGGTCAGGTCGCCCGGCGGCGGACCAGCCACACGGTCGCGGCGATCGCCGTGGCCGACAGCACGAGCAGCCAGCCGCCCTCGATCCACTGGAACGGCCAGAATCGGCTGGCCGGCTGATAGCTGGTCCACTGCGTGTAGCCGTGCGGGGTGAGACACTCCGCGATGCCGACCGCCTTCGTCTTGCCGCCAGGTCCCACCGGGACCGGAGGGCCCGCCGGGCAGTACTGATTGAGGAGATGGACGGGGGGCCAGCCGGAGAAGGCGAACTTGCCGCCTTTCGTCCACCACTGGCTCATGACCCACGCGGAGCCAGGCACGTTCAGGCTGCTGGTGACCACCGGCGTCGCGTAAGCCGGGCGCAGCCAGGTGCCGGCCGCAAAGGCGAGCCCGGTGTAGGCGACCAGGGTGGCGGCGATCGCGGGGACGACACGGCGGATGAGCATGCCGGCCAGCGCGCCGATCGCGAAGGCGGCCAGCGTCCAGGCGGCGAACCCGATCCCGCGCAGGTCGAACAGGCCGGGGAAGAACGGGGTGTACTCGGTCAGTGTTAGGTTCGGGTTGCTGTCGACGAAGTACGGCTGGTAGTACCAGTTCAACAGCAGGCTGAACACCCCGGCGGCGGTGGCGAGCACGACCGCGAGCGGTACCAGCTTGGCGAGCGTCCAGCGCCAGCGGCCGAAGCCCTGGGTCCAGGTGTACCGGAAGGTGCCGGTCTCCAGTTCCCGCGCTAGCAGCGGCGCGCCGATGAACGCCCCGATCAGCGGGGGTATCGCCTGCAGCATGAAGCCATTTGCCAGGAAGCCGTTCGTGCCATTGAAAGCGATGATCGCGCCAGGGCAGGTAGGTGAGCTCGCCGGCTGGCAGGCGGCGAGCGCGGCGGCGTGGGCGCTGTACAGCTGACGGCCGGCGAGGTACAGGAGCACCGCCAGCACGCCGAGGAACACGGCCACCCAGGCGAGTGTGGCCCGATGCTGCCGCCAGGTGACCCAGCCCATCCGCTGCCACGGCACCGGCCGCAGGCTGGCGTCCTCCTCCGGGCGGGCGGGCACGCTCAGCGCGGTCATTTGGTCGCCTCCGTCCGCTGGCCAGTTTCCGATCGCAGGGCCCGCTTCCGTGCGCGATCCGGGCCGGGCGCCGCCGCCGCGGCCGGCTCGCGCAGGTAGGCCAGGGCGAGTTCTTCCAGGCCGACCAGGTGTGCCTCCCAGCCGGGTGGCACCGGCTCGTCCGCGGTGGCCTGGACCAGCAGGTGCGCCTGCGCCTCACCGCGGCGGGCGTGCACCACGCTCAGCCGGTCGGCGTACCGGTCGGCCTCGGCGGCCGGGCCGGTCAGCAAGCGGTGCGAGGCGAGCAGGTCATCGATCTCGCCGGCCAGCTGCACGCGGCCCCTGGACATCAAGATGAGGTAGTCGGCAACCCGCTCGAGCTCGGCCAGCACATGCGAGGACAGCACGACCGAGACGCCGTCGGCGGCCATCGCGATCATCACTGAGGCCATGAAGTCGTGCCGGGCGACCGGGTCCAGCATTGCCATCGGCTCATCAAGCACCAGCAGCCGCGGCCGCCTTGCCAGCGCCAGGGTCAGCGCCAGCTGTGCCTGCTGGCCGCCGGACAGCTTCCCGGCCCGCCGCTTCAGCGGGATGCCCAGCTCGCCCAGTCGGCTCTCGGCGTACTGCTGGTCGAAGCGCCGGTTCAGGTTCCGGGTCAGGTGCAGCATGTCCCTGGCCGACAGGTTCTTGTACATCGGCGTGTCCTGCGCGACGAACGCGATGCCGTCCAGCGCCACCGGTGACCCGGTCGGCTGGCCGCCGAGCACGGTCACGTCGCCCGCGGACGGTGCCGCCAGCCCGGCCGCCAGGTTCAGCAAGGTGGTCTTGCCCGCGCCGTTCGGGCCGACCAACGCGGCCACGTGCCCGGCGGGGATCGCCACCGTGCAATCGCGCAGCGCCCAGGTGCCGCCGTACCGCCTGCCCAGGCCGCTGGCCTCGATCACGTTCATGCGACGCCCTCCGTTTCGCCGCTCGCCACGCCGCGGTCGCCCTGGCCGCCGCGGCGCTTATAGAAATCCCGCAGCACGCTGGTGAACAGCGCGACCACCCCGTCCTCGTCAAGTCCCGCCGTGTCGGCGTCGGCGAGCCAGCCGAGCAGGGACCTGCGCAACCCGCTGAGCTCGGGCAGGGCGACCTGGCTCAGCGCCGCCTGGACGAACGTGCCCTGGCCGGGCCGGCCGGCCGCCAGGCCCTTGGTCTCCAGGTCCTTGTACGCCTTCAGCACGGTGTTCGGGTTGATCGCCAGCGCGGCGACCACGTCCCTGACCTTCGGCAGCTGATCGCCGGGCTTGAGGTAGCCGAGCCGCAGCGCGTGCTCGACCTGGTGCACAAGCTGCAGGTAGGTCGGCACTCCCGAGGCCGGATCGAGCCGGAACTCGATCGCCGACGCCCCCGCGGGCCGCTGTGGCTCAGCGCTGATCCCTTTATCTATATCCATAAGACAAGGGTACAACTATCGGTGCCGCAGTCAAGCGAAACCGGGTGCGCAGAAGATCGTGCGGGATCAGCCCCGGATTCCGGCGCCTTATCCCGCACGATGATTCGGTCAGGCTGATAACAGCAAGAAGAGGGAGGCGGCGGCCGCCGCCCGTGCTTGAATGGCACGAACACAAGGGAGGCGGCGACGGATGAACCTCGGCACCAAGGACGATCTGCGGGTGCAACTGCGGCGCGGCGCCACGGCCGTGGCGGCCGCCAGGGTCGCGATCGGGGTGCTGGCCCTGGCGCGTCCCGGCGTGCCGAGCCGCCCGTGGGTCGGCGTCGGCGCCGAGGCCGAAGAAGGAACAGCCGGGCTGGCCGCACGGGTGCTGGGGCGCGCGCTCGGCGGACGTGACCTCAGCCTGGGCCTCGGCGCGCTGGCGGCCCTCGCTCAGGAGGACGCCGCATCCTCGTCCGCGTGGGTCGCCGCGGGCGCGCTCTGCGACGCCCTCGACGCGGCCACCACGCTGGCGTCCTGGCGTGACCTGCCGCGGGTCACCCGGTGGTTCGTCCTCTCCTCGGCGGCCGGCGCGTCGCTCGCCGGCGCCGCCGGTGCCGTGGCCCTCCGGGCTACCAGGGCGGCCGGCTAGCCAGTCAGCTGCCGGCCTGCGGGGCCTCGGTGCGGGTCCGCTTGAGCTCGAAGAAGTACGGGTTGGACGCGAGCATCACCGCGCCGTCGAACATCCGCGCCGCCTCCTCGCCGCGCGGAACGCGGGTGATCACCGGCCCGAAGAACGCCACGCCGTCAATGTGAATGGTCGGCGTGCCGACCTCATCGCCGACCGGGTCCATGCCCCGGTGATGCGACTCGCGCAGCGCCTCGTCGTACTCCGTTGAGTCGGCCGCGTCGGCCAGCGCCGGGTCGAGCCCGCACTCGGTCAGCGCCTCGACGTACATGTCGTGGCCGAAGTCCCGCTTCTCGATGTGGCGCTTGGTGCCGAGCGCCGTGTACAGGTCGCGCAGCGCGGGCGTGCCGTACTTCTGCTCGACGGCGATGCAGATCCGCACCGGGCCCCAGCCCCGGTCGAGCATCTCGCGGTACCGCTGCGGCACGTCGCGGCCCTCGTTGAGCACCGACAGCGACATCACCCGGAAGCTCAGGTTCATGTCGCGTTCCTTCTCTGCCTCCAGGATCCAGCGCGAGCTCACCCACGCGAACGGGCACTGCGGATCGAAGTAGAAGTCGACGACCGGAACCGGGGAAGTTGTCATGTCACCTATTTTACTGGAACCAACGGGCTCGTTCAGAATCAAATTTTTCCGAACGGACCCGTTGCGACTCTCCCAACAGTCCGCGGTCGGCCTCGGCACCACGATCGAGACCAAGTCCGGCCAGCTCGGCCTCGGGCAGATCAGCGACGGCGCCACCATCGGCGGCATCCTGCTCGCGCTCGGTGTGCTGGCCATGACCGTCGGCCTGATCCGCTCCGAGACCGCTGGCGACCTCCGCACGCTCACCGCGGCGGGCGCGGGCGCGCGCACCAGGCGGGCGCTGACCGGCGTCACCGCGGGCGTGATCGCGCTGCTCGGTGCGGCGCTGGGCACGGTGACCGCGTTCCTGGCCGCGCTCGCGTGGGCGCATTCGAGCCTCACGCAGACGTTCGGCAACGTGCCGTGGTCCGACATCGGGCTGCTGGTCATCGGCATGCCGCTGGTCGGCGCCGCGGCCGGGTGGCTACTCGGCGGCCGCGCGCCGTCGGACGTCGCCCGTCAGCCCCTGGAGTAACCGGTCCTACGGCAACTTATCGACCGGCCGGAATACTCCGGTCACCTTGCCGGCCACTCGCGGGTGATCGTCCGGGCCCAGGGTGGCGGGCGGGTAATCGGGATTGGACGACTCGAGGCGAATCGCCGTTCCCTCGTGAAACATCCGCTTTACCACCGCTCTCTCGTCATCGTGATGTCCGATGACAACGACGACGATGTCTCCGTCCCGCTCGTCCTTGCCGGGATCGACGATGACGTAGTCACCGTCCCGAAGGCCATCCCCGGTCATCGAGTCGCCCTCAACTCGTACCGTGAACACTGTGGTGTCGCGCGCATAACGCTCGGGAACCCACAGGGACCCGGCGTCGACCCCGCTGGGCATGGTGCCGACTCCAGCCGCGGCCTTCCCGCCGAGGACCACGTCGCTGGCCTCGGCTCGCGTCGCCCAGTTCAGGTTGGACAGCGCCGCCCGATCCGGCACCGGATCCGCCGCCCGACTGCGTGCGATCCGCGCGACTGGCGCCGCCGCCGGCGTCCCCGGCTGCAATTGCCGCAGACTGCGCAGCACTGTGGCCGCGTCCCTGTTGGCCTCCTCGACGTGCGCGCGGGCCCGGGAGACGGCCTCGGAGAGACTGTGATAGTCGGCGGCCGCGCGGGCATGCATGTTATCGAGCGCTCCCGTCATTCGATCGAGCAGCCCGTCGGACATCTGCGCGAACTCGGACACCGACTCGATCATCGGCGCCAGTCGGCCAGGAAGCTGAGCATAACCGGCGCTCCGCAACTGCTGGACGTCAGCCGTTGCCTCCGTCACGAGCCGCGCCGCTCGTTCCGACTGAGCTTCCATCTCAGCCACCGGCTCGGCCATGGACGCCGCCAGACGGTGGTGGACGGCCTGCTGGTCGGCATAGTCCCAGTCGTTGATTCCCGGTGGCGCCGCACCGCGGCGTTCGAGTCGGTCCATCGCGCTCGCCACGCGGCGGAGCACGCCCCGCGCGTCCTGCCAGCCCTGCTGCGCACGGCCGGCGAGGGTGAACATGGAATCGTCGAGGCTGGTGGCGGAGGACTGTTCCGCTGACTTCCCGCGGAAGAGGCTCGCCCGCCCCTCCGTCAGCGCTTGGTAGAGCTTGGTCTCAAGGCGTTGGGGGCTATCGACGAACGCGATCGTGGCACCCGCCTTCTTGAGCTTCTCGCGGAATTTACGCTGCCGCTTGTTGCGTTCGTCGTCCGGGTCGGACAAATAGCTGCTTGGCAGCGCGAGAACCTCGTCCGGGTCGAGCAGGAAGAGTAGCCGCGGGAGGCCGAGGTCGGTTGCGGTGTCGAATTCAAGCTCAACGTACGACCACTGCTGATCGTCGCTGACCGGCGAACCGTACCGGAATCCGATTATGCCGGCGTACACATCGCACTTCCCCACTTCCTGACGGCAATAGTCGGCCGGCTTACCATCCCTGGCAGTGAAATAACTCATGTCCGAGATCGTGGCGTTTGCCCGGATTACGGCGTTCTCCGCGGCGCGCACGAAGGACTCGTCCCTGGGGAAGTCGCGCAGTTCGGAGGTATGGCTCAGGAACACGCGCGGCACGGCTGAGTCCATGGTCATTACCGTAGCTTGCCAGCGCGCTATGGCAAGAAGGCAATCGGCCCCGGACTGAATTGCGGACCACGGCGGTAGCCGACAGTGAGCGTTCGGGCGGTAAGTGTGTCGGCGGCGCGGTCCTTCGGCTCAGTAGGCAACATCCTCGCTCGCGAGTGAACTCCGGCCCCACCTCAGCTCACGCCATTGGCCAGCGGAACCAGCTAGGTCCACAAGCGCCTCGCCCGCACCGTCACCCGACGGCGAATGCGCCTCCCTGGCCGCTTCGCCGCGCATATTCGGAACCCTGTCTCGCATTAGTGCCCGCAACGTAAGCACGCTTATATAAGTAATGGAATTTCGGAGGCAAACAAATGCTCGCGATCATCATGGCGGCCTAGCCTGCGTTCGGGATTGGCGGCGCGCGGCCGCGCCAGTCCGCCGCAGCCCGTCAGCCCCTGGAGTAACCGGTGATTCGGTGCTCGCGACACGCCGGGAAATCTCGCCGCGCACAGGGTGTCGCGAGTATCGTCTCATTTCGTGACGGGAGCGCCGGCTTTCAGTGTCGTAGCGGACGTCGCGATCGTGAAGGGGGAGACGCCGGCCGGGGACCGGACCTGGCTGTCACTCCCGGACGGGACCGCGCACCGCGGGGTCGTGCACGTGATCCACGACCTGCCGCACCTGGTTGTCGAATCGGTGTTCGGCCTGCCTGACGGGCTGTGGGGAACGCTGGCGGCGGGCGGCTTCGCGCCCGCGGCCAGGGAGCTGACCAAGCGGAAGTCGCACATCCGCCTCGTCACCGACGCGCCGCCCGACGAACTCGCGGCCAGGAACTGGCCCGCGCACAAGGTCGCGAAGGCCGCGGTGAACGCGGTGCTCAACCGGTGGGGGGACGGGCCTGACACGCCCGAGGGCGTCAGGGCCCGGCTGCGCGGCTACGGCCCCGACGCGGCGGAACTGGCCGATCAGCTGGACGACGACACCATCCGGCTCGCAGCCACGGGCGTCCGCCGCCTGTACCGCGAGTGGTCCGCCCTGCCGGCGGGCGGCACTCTGCGCCTCACCTGGCCGCTGCACGACAGCTGGCTGCGCCTCATGTCCCCGGCGTAGGCGCGGCTACGCTTCGGCTATGAGCGTGTTCACCGATAAGGAACTGGACTACCTCGCCGGGCAGCGGCTGGGCCGGATCGCGACCATCGGCGCGGACGGGCAGCCGCACGTGGTGCCTACGTCGTTCCGCTACAACCCCGACTACGACGCCATCGACGTGGGCGGGCTGCGGATGAGCCAGACCAAGAAGGTCCGCGATGTGCGGCACGCCGGCCGCGCGAGCATCGTCGTCGATGACGTGCTCCCGCCGTGGTCGCCGCGCATGCTGGAGATCCGGGGCACCGCGGAGGTGCTCTCGTCCGGCGGCAAGGCCCTGTCGGACAACTTCGAGGACACGATCGTCCGTATCACGCCCTTCCGCATCATCGCGTTCGGGATCGACTCCGAGGGCTACCAGGCCAACGCGCGCTCGGTGACTCCCGGGGCCTAGCCGTGGCGATCGCGCGATACAAGGACCTGTGCCTGGACGCGGGCGACCAGGCCAGGCTCGGCAAGTTCTGGGCCGGTGCGCTCGGCCTCGCCTGGCAGCTCAGGGACAGCGGCGAGGGGCTGCTGACCGGCCCCACCAAGCGGCACGCGATCTGGGTCGCCGTGGTGCCTGAGCCTAAGACCGTGAAGAACCGGGTGCACCTGGATGTCTACGCGCGGGACCTGGCGGACCTGGAGGCGCTGGGCGCGACCGTCCTTGAGGCGCGGTCCGGCAAGCGCACCTGGACGGTGATGGCCGACCCGGAAGGCGGCGAGTTCTGCGCGTTCCTGCGCGCCGAGCTCCCCGCCGAGCGGCTGCACGCCCTAGTGGTGGACTGCGCGGATCCGGAGGCGCAGGCGCGCTGGTGGGGCCGTGTCTACGGGGTGGACGCCGCCGCCATGAACGGCGGCTGGTTCAGCCTCGAAGGCATCCAGGACATGCCGATCCGCTCGATGGACTTCGTCCCCGTGCCCGAGCCGAAGACCGCCAAGAACCGCGTGCACTGGGACGTCACGGTGTCCGCCGTGGCGCCGCTCGCCTCGGCCGGAGCGGTCGTGCTCCGCGAGCCGGACGACGAGATCGACTGGTACGTCATGGCCGACCCTGAGGGCAACGAGTTCTGCGCGTTCACCGAGTAGCCGGACCCCCGTGTTATCCCAGCCGGTCGAGGAACTCCCTGGAGTGCCGCAGGACCTGCGCCGCCGCGTCCGGGTCGTAGGACGGCAGCGAGCTGTCTTCGAACAGGTGCCCGTCGCCCGGATAGAGGAACAGCTGGCCCAGCTCGGGGCCGACCGTCTCGACCAGCTCCCGGGCGGCGTCGAGGTCGCCTTCCAGCGCGAAGAACTGGTCCTTGTCCATGCCGTGGATCTGCACGGCGACGCCGTCCGGCCACGGGCCGAAGGCCCAGTCGCCGGTGAGCGGGACGCAGCCCTCGTACAGCAGCGCGCCGCGTGCGCCTGGCCGGGTCTGGGCGAGTCGCTGCGCCTGCGCGGAACCCATGGAGAAGCCCCCGTAGACCAGGCCGCCGGGCAGGCTGGCCACGGCCCGGTCGGCGCGCTCGTTCAGCGCCTTAAACCCGATGCCGTCGGCGAACGCGATCCCGTCGGCGATCGTCGCCGGCCGCTCGCCGTCGAAGAGGTCCGGCGTGTGCACGGTGTGCCCGCCGGCGCCCAGCTCCTCGGCGAACGCGCGGATGCCGTCGGTGAGCCCCTGCACGTGGTGGAACAAGACGACCTCGGCCATGGCTGCGCTCCTATGATTGGACGGCAGTAATCGAATGGTCCATAAACTTGGTATGTTCCATAATCTTAGTATGGTGCCATCATGACGGTCAATGAGCGGATCCCGGACTACGACCTCGAGGATATGGTCGTGGTCACCGCGCCAGGGCAGCTGCGCGCGCTGGCCGACCCGCTGCGCGGCATAATCCTGGAGCTGCTCCTCGAGCGGGCCGCCACGGTCACCGAGATGGCGCGGGCGATCGGCCGCCCCAAGAGCACCGTCGCCTATCACGTGAACCTGCTCGTCGACGAGGGCCTGCTCCGCGTGGTGCGCACCCGGCGGGTGCGCGCGATCGAGGAGCGGTACTACGGGAGGGTCGCCCGCACCCTCTACATCGGCCCGCTCACCCGCGCCGAGGACAAGCAGGTCGTGGCCGCCATCAACGGGATCGCGCGGGCTGCCGTCGAGTCGGCCCCCGCGCACGCGGCGGACGACGTGCGGTGCACGCTCGTGCACGCCCGTATCCCGATCGGCGAGGTGCGGAACTTCTGGGCCCAGGTCCAGGAGCTCGCCCGCCAGTTCGCCCAGATCCCGCGATCCGGCGACCAGGTGTACGGCTTCGTGGCCGGCCTGTATCCCACCGATGCCCCGACCCTCCCCGACGCCGCCTCTGAGCCGGCCGGCTGAAGACCGGTTGGCGGCGCCCCCCGAGCCGGGGACGCTGCTGTGCATGAGCTCGATCAGGTGGGACGCGGAGATCGCCGACGTCTACGACGAGACCTACGCCGCCATGTTCGAGCCGTCCGTGCTCGGGCCAAGCCGGGCGCCGACGACATACCGGTGACCATCGGCGACATGACGACCACCCGGGTGCCCGGGACCTTCACCCTGGTGTACCTGGTTGCCAACACGATCATGAACGTCACCACCCAGGACGAGCAGCTCGCGGTCTTCGCCAACGCCGCCGCTCACGTAGTACCAGGCGGGTGCTTCGTTGTCTCGGTGATCGTCCCGCAGCTGCGCCGGGTTCCGCCAGGAGAGGTCGCCCACGTCTTCACCCTCGAACCAGACCACGTCGGGATCGAGACCTTCGACGACCCAGTAGGGCAGATCGCGTGGTCCCACCACTGGATCGCCGCGCGCGGACGGCTGGTGCGTCACTCGGCTCCCTACCGCTACGTCTGGCCGTCCGAGCTCGACCTGATGGGCAGGCTCGCCGGCTTTCGTCTCAGGGACCGGTGGGCGGGCTGGGACCGGGCGCCCTTCACCCCCGGCAGCCAGCACCAGGTCGCCGTGTTCGAGAGACTGGCCGGTTAGCCGCGGCCCCGGATCACAGCTCCATGGTGGTGGCCTGGGCCGCGACGGTCACCGGGATTTCCGCGGTCTCGAACCGGCGGGCTACCTCGTCGAGCTCGGCGTCGGTGCGGGAGGGCTTGTGGTGGAACAGCGCCAGCCGCCGCGCACCGGCCAGCACCGCGAGGCGCACCGCGTAGTCCGCCGCCGCGTGGCCGAACTCCGCCTCGGCAGGCAGTTCCTCGGCGAGCAGCTGGGCGTCGTGCACGAGCAGGTCGGCGCCGTCGGCGAGGGCCATCGCGTCGGGGTGGTATTCGCCGAGCCCGTCAGGGCCCGGACCGTACACGGTCGGGCAGTGGTCGGTGATGTAGGCCAGCACGCAGCCCCCGTCGCTCACCCGGTAACCGAACGTCCGGCCGCCCTTGTGCGGGATCTCCCGCGCCTCGACGGTGAACCCCTCGACCTTGAACTGGCCAGGCGAGATCGACCCGAACCGCCAGTCGCCGCGCAACCCGGCCGGCGGGATCGGGAAGAAGGGGGGTGACATCACCCGCGCGAGCAGCTCCTCCGCGCCGGTGCCGTCCTCCTGGTCGGGCAGCAGCAGGGTCGTCCGCGCGTCGTCCCGGTCGCCGCCGCGGAAGAAGGGCAGCCCGAGGGAGTGGTCCCAGTGCAGGTGGGTGAGCAGCATCGTGCCGGCAAACGGCCCGCCGCCGAGCAGCCCGGTGACATTAGCCAGGCCGGTTCCCGCGTCGAGCAGGAGCACCGGCGGCGAGCCGGCTGAGTGCGACACCGCCACACAGGACGTGTCTCCGCCGTATCGGGCGAACCGCGCGCCGGTGGCCGGCGTGGATCCGCGGACTCCGCAAAAGGTGATGAGCACTCCGGTCAGGCCTGGCCGCTGGGCTGCGTGCCCGTCTCTTCCCGGCGGTGGCCGCCGGACAGTTCCTCCAGCGCGGTCCGCTCGAACTGCGTGCCGTCCACCGACGCGACCTTGCACCGGGTGACGGCCACCATGCTGGCGGTCCGGGTGCCCGCCTCCAGGCCGGCCCGCTCGCCGAGCATCGCGCCGGGCCCGTACTCCGCGAGAGGCTCGCCGTCGCGCTCGATCCTGACGATGCCGTCGAGGACCAGGTAGACGTCGGTCCCTGGCTGCCCCTGCTGAACCAGGGTCGCGCCCTCCGCGAAGTTCTCGATCCGCGGCTTAGCGGCGCCGTGCATCAGCTGCACGGAAAGCTGGCGTTCGAGTGCCGTCTCGACGGCCACCACGAGCGCGGGGGAATCCTCGTCGCCCCACGGCGTGTGCTTGCCGAACGACTTGCGGTACCACTCGCTGAAGTCCGTCAGCCCGGACTTGCGGGCCAGCTTGCCCTCGTCGTCGTAGACCCAGTGCCTGGGGAACCTGCTGGCGCCTGTGACGTCGAGCTCGGCACGTCCGTCGGCGTGCAGGGTCAGCGTCAGCGTCGACCACGCGGTCGGCGCCTGCCACTGCACGTACGGCGGGTGGGCGACCGTCCGTGGCTGGGGAACGCCGGTCTTGCCGCCGGCGGTCTGGGTGAACTTGACCCAGCCGTCGCCCCGCTCCGGCTCCTTGCGGATGTCGGGGAGCGTGACGGCCTGGAACGTGCGGCGGACCGGGCCGACGGCCACCGTGGTGGCGCCGATCCTGCCGCCGCAGTCGTCCGCGTAGCCGGCGTCGGTAATCCCGCCCGCGCCGTCGGTCTCGACCCATGCCTTGAGCACGTTGGCGAACCGGAACTTGTCGGCCGCCTGCAGTGCGGCGAGGCTGTGCTCGCCAGACGGGGTGAGTTCGCCGGGCGGCGGGTTGTCGTAATGCGCGAGCCCGCTCTCGAACGCGGCCTTCATTGAGCCGGTGACCGCCTCTGAGGGAATCCAGGAGAGCGAGGTGACACTGCTTTCGTATCGCATACTCCGACGTTAAGCCCGAGCCGCTTCTCCAGCGAGGGTGCTTCCGCGCGCTTTCTGGTGTACCTACCACTACCGTATTCCCTATGAACACGGTCAGAGTGGCGCTCGCCGAGGACAACGTGCTCCTGCGGGAGGGCATGTCGCGCCTTGTCGCCGCCAACGACGACTTCGAGCTCGTCGGGGTCGCCTCCGACCTCCCGCAGCTGCTCGCGCTCGTCGCCGAGCAGGCCCCCGACGTTGTGGTCACCGACATCCGGATGCCGCCGACCGGCACCGACGAGGGCATCAAGGCCGCCAGCTGGGTCCGCGAGCACTACCCGCACACCGGCGTGGTGGTGCTCAGCCAGTACGTCGCCCCGAAGTACGCAGTGGCGCTCCTCGAGCACGGCTCGGCCGGCCGGGCGTACCTGCTCAAAGAACGGGTCGCCAGCGTGGACGAGCTCGCCAGGGCCATCCGCACGGTCGCTTCCGGCGGGTCGGTGATCGACCCCACGGTGGTCGACGAGCTGGTCAAGGCGCGCGCCGCCGAGCACTCCTCGGGGCTGTCGCTGCTGACCGCCCGCGAGTCGCAGATCCTCGGGGAGATGGCGCAGGGCAAGAGCAACTCGGCGATCGCCGCCGCGCTGTACGTCACGGAACGCGCCGTGGAGAAGCACACCAACTCGATCTTCGCCAAGCTGGGGCTATCGGAGGAAAAGGACGTGAACCGGCGGGTGAAGGCGGTGCTCGTCTTCCTCAGCCACCAGGGGGCGAACGGACCGTGATGCTGGCCACACCCCCCGTCAGGTGGGCAACACCCTGGGCAACATTTGATCGTGATGCGAAGCTGAACTCGTGAGCAATCCCCGGTCCGTGCTCGTTGTAGACGACCAGGCGCCGTTCCGCCTGGCCGCCCGCGCTGTGCTGCGCAGGCTCGACGGTTTCGAGTTCGCCGGGGAGGCGTCGAGCGGCCCCCAGGCGATCGAGCTGGTCGACACGCTGCACCCGTCGCTGATCCTGATGGACATCAACATGCCGGAGATGAACGGCATCGAGGCCACCCGCCGCATCGTGGCCGGACATCCGGACGTCGCGGTGATCCTCTGCTCAACGCACGACCCCAAGGACCTGCCGGCGGAGGCCGCCGCGAGCGGCGCGATCGCCTACGTGAGCAAGGAACACCTGGCCGCCGACACGATCCGCGAACTGTGGGAAACGCGCACCTCAGGCAACTTCGTCTCCCGCTGACCCGCGCAAACCCGTCGCCTGACCAGCCGGCCTAGCGGCGCAGGGTGGTTTCCTGCTCCATGTGCGACAGCTTCTCGGGATTGCGAACCGAGTACAGCCCGGTGATGAGGCCGTCGTCGATGCGCAGCGCCAGGACGGTGTCGATCTCGCCGTCGAGCCGGAGGACGAGCGCCGGGTAGCCGTTGACCTGGGCCGGCTCCAGTCGCATTGCCGCTTCGGCGGCGACCCGGCCCAGCCCGATGGACAGCAGGTGGCCCACCCGGGCGGCCCCCACGACCGGTATCCGCACGGCCGCCACGACTCCGCCGCCGTCGCCGAGGAAGACGACGTCCGGCGCGAGGATGTCGAGCAGGCCTTGCAGGTCGCCCGTTTCCGCCGCCCGCTGGAACGCCTCGAGCGCGTGCCTGGTCTCGGCCGCGGACACCACCCCGCGCGGCCTGCGCGCCGCGACGTGTTCCCGCGCCCGGCGGGCGATCTGACGGACCGCCGCCGGGCTCTTGCCGACGGCTTCTGCGATCTCCTCGTAGGGCACGTCGAACACGTCGCGCAGCACGAACACCGCCCGCTCGGTCGGCATAAGGGTCTCGAGCACCAGCAGCATCGCCATCGAGACGCTGTCGGCCAGCTCGACGTC
>DATBBI010000138.1:0-5792 GCA_036271115.1 Trebonia sp. | reverse complement strand
CGGAACGTGATCCTGGTGGCGTCCGAGCCGTCGGCGGCGATCGCGGCGTCGTCAGCGGTGAGCACCAGCCGGTCGCGGCTCGTGCCGGCCGTCATCAGCAGCGTGGCGGCAGGCCGCGCGGCGCCCGCGGTGTACCCGTCGACCCGCAAGTGGGGCAGCGCGCCCCCGGCGACCGTGAGATCGGCGAACGCGGGCGGGTGACGGAGGTTGCCGAACGTCGCCACTTCCGGCGTGGCGGTCGCGTGGTGCTCGCCGTCCAGGTAGATCTCCAGGCGGTCGCAGTTGGTGGCGAACATCGCGGTGGCACCCGGCGGCGTCCGGTCGTCCCAGAAGAACGCGGGGACGATCACCGGCCTGGCCGCCGGGTCGGCCTGGGCCCGGTAGACGGCGGCGCCGGGCTTCGGCACCCGGAACACGTCGGCGACACCAGGCGTCTTCATCGCGCGCCAGATCCTGACCCGTCCCCAGGCGTCGCGGGCCGGCGGCGGCCCCGAGTAGTAGTCGAAGCCGCACCAGGCGATCAGGCCCGCGTACCGGGGATCGGATCCCGCCTGGTCGTGGGCGAGGGCGTGCGCGTACGCCTGGCCGGCCAGCGCGGCCGGCGGGTCGAACCAGCGGAAGGTGGGCACGATCGTCCCCACCGCCTCGCTCACCAGGTAAGGCACCCCGGCGACGGGCGCCGCGAGGCTGGGCTTCCCGTCGACCACGTGGTAGTCGTCGTAGCCGAAGACGTCCTCGGCCCAGCCCGCCGTCGACTGAGTCGTCATCGCGCCGCTGGTCGGCCGAGAGCCGTCAAGGGCATAGGCGACCTCACGGGCCCGCGCGTACAGCGCGGGATAGTTCTTCGTCTCGTCGAGCCGCGTGCCCCACACGACGACCGAGGGACGGTTCCTGTCGCGGACCACCATGTCGCGGACATCTGCCAGCACCTGGCGCTGGAACGCGGCGTCCCCTATGAACCCCCAGCCGGGCGGTTCCTCCCAGACCATGATGCCCAGCTCGTCACAGGCGTCAAGGAAGTGCGGCGACTGCGGGTAGTGCGAGCAGCGGACCATGTTGACGTTGAGCTCGTTCTTGAGGATCTCCGCGTCCCTGCGCTGCAGCCGGGCCGGGGCGGCCATGCCGAGGTAAGGAAACAGCTGGTGCCGGTTGAGGCCGAAGATCTTGTACGGGCTGCCGTTGAGGTAGAAGCCGTCCTCGCGGAAGACGGCCGTGCGGAATCCGGTCCTGGTGCCGATCGTGTGCGTGCCGCCGGGCCGGGCTCGCACACCGGAGTCCCCGGCGTAGGTCAGGGTCGTGCGGACCGTATACAGCTTCGGCTGCTCCGGCGACCAGTAGCTCACCGGGCCGGTCCCGCCGATGGTGAGCGCGACGGCGTGCGTGCCCGGCCGGGCGATACGCAGCGTCGTCCTGGCGGCGGCCAGCGTGCGGTCGCCGTCGAGCAGGGCGGCGGTGACGGTCGCGGCCCCGTTCTTGGGGACGGCGCCGGCCTGGACGGTCGCCGTGACCCGGACGGTGCGGCCGGCGTCAAGCACGTCTCGCGGCAGGACGAAGACGTCCTCCAGGTAGGTGCCGGGAACCACTTCGAGCCGCACGTCCCGGTAGATGCCGGCCGGCTGCAGGAAGTCTATGGTCGGCGGCCCGCCCGGCAGGGCGTCCGGCGGGACGTCGAGCCAGCGGCCGTCCACGATGACGGCTAGCACGTTGCCGCGGCGCCTGAGATGGCCGGTGAGCTCGGCCGTCCAGGGCAGGTAGCCGCCCGCGTGCGTGGCCACGACCCGGCCGTTGAGCACGACGGTGGCGTTCGTCATGACCCCGTCGAAGGTCACGAGCACCCGGCTGCCCGCCACGAACGCGCCGTCGAAGTGCTTGCGGTAGATCCAGGTGCGCTCCCAGGCCCGGTAGTCCCAGCCGGTCCAGGACAGGTCCGTGACGGTGTGCGGCAGCGTGACGCGCGCGTAGCCGCTGTCGTCGTGCCCGGGCGTTTCCGCGCCCCTGACGTACGGCCCGCCGAACAGCCAGCCCTGGTTGAAGTCGTAGCTCCCCACCAGGTCGCCCAGCATCGCGGCGACGGGGCGCGGGCCGGAGCCGCCGCGCAGCTCTTCGGCGGCGATGCCGCCCGCCACGGCAGCGGCCCCCGCGGTGAGACCGGCCAGCGCGGCTCTCCTGGACAGCACCCGGCCGGTCATGTGCCCACTATGCCGGACGTGCGGCGCCGCCGGTACCGGACCGGCTGGAATGTCAGACCCACGCACTATCTTCGAATGTGTCAGCAAATGAACTGGACATTGCCACGAATCTATGTTCGAATAAGGACGTGGCGAACTCCGGCCGCCGCGACCCCTGGCGGCCGGCAGCTGGCCGGGCGGGGCGTGGGGAAGCGCTTCGCCCGGCCAGGAGCCCCGCAGCGGCGGGGCGAGACGGCACGAAGCGGAAGGCTGAAGGAGTGACGACGATGATCAGCACCCTAACGGTGGCAGGCAACGAAGTGCCGGCGCACCGGGTTTCCCCGACGGTGCTCAGCCTGCTCGAGACAGCGCGGCGCGGGCTGGCCGAGGCCGGCGCGGAGGGCGATCCGGGTACCCGTTACATCTGCGCGCACCTGGCCGCGCTGCGCGCTGCGGCGGCGATCGTCGCCGCCAGGGGCGAGCCGGGCACGGGGACGCGCCGCCGGCGGCCGCGCAGCGTGTGGGAACTGCTCCCGCAGGTCGAGCCCGCGCTGGCCGAGTGGGCGGCGTTCTTCGCGGCGAGCGCGGCCAAGCGCGCCGCCGCCGAGGCGGGCCTGCCGCGGGCGGCGACCGCGCGGGAGGCCGAGGACCTGCTCAGGGATGCGGGGACTTTCTTGTCGGTGGCCGAGCGGGCGCTCGGCGTCGACAGCCAGCCGATGCTCCCGCTCCGGCCGGCGAGCTGAGGCAGCTGAGGGGCTGGCCCGACGCGGCGGGCCAGCCCCTCAGCTCAGAACGACTCGATGGGGGTGCTGCGGGCGTCCGCGTCGAGCACGCCCCAGCCGATGAGCTCTTCGGTCAGGTCAGCGGGCGACTTGTCGTAGATGACCGCCAGCGACCGCAGGTCCTCGTGCCGGACGGAGAGCACCCGGCCGTTGTAGTCGCCGCGCTGCGCCTGGATGGTGGCGACATAGCGGGCGAGCGGCCCGATCTTCTCCTTCGGCAGCTGGTTCATCCGCTCAAGGTCAATCACGAGCTTGGGGGCGGTCGCGATCGGGGTGGGGGCGGCGTCGCCGGGCAGCAGCTCGGACACCGGGACCCCGTAGAACTCGGCAAGCTCAGCGAGCTTCTGAACGGTCACCGACCGGTCGCCGCGCTCGTAAGAACCGACCACGACGGCCTTCCACCGTCCGCGTGACTTCTCCTCAACGCCGTGCAGCGAGAGTCCCTGCTGGGTGCGAATAGCGCGCAGTCGCGCGCCCAGGGTCTTGGCGTACTCAGATGGCATGTTTCCTCGGTTTCCCGGCCAGTCGTCGCTTACGGTAACGGTTACGCACAGTGACGGTAAGCTCCGGCGGCGACAAGGTCAAGCCAAATGGCAAAAACTGGTCGAAGTCGCTCAGTAACCGTCCTTGCCCTCCCGGAATGCTCCGTACGCCTCGCCATCAAGCGACAACCCCGGTGTCGTCGGGTTTCCCATGCGCAGAGGCGACAAGACGACCCGCCGCCTGGCTCCGGACCGTTATGACATCGTAGGCGTAATGTGATCCAAATCACAGTGCCCATGCTCACTGGGAATTACCAAACGGCGTCCGCGCGGCCGGAGGAGGAGCGGGGTTCCGGGAGACGGTGATGACTAAGGGTACCGATGGTGCCGCGGCGTCCGCGGCGGCCGCCGCGCCGGCGGGTGCGGCCAGGGACGAGCGGTCCGGCCTGCGCGGATCTTGCTGGTACGGTAATCGGCGTAGGCATCCTTTAAGGACCGTCCCGTGAGACGGGGAAGGAGGTCGTGACTGGTGTGCGCGATGAGGCCAGAACCAGGTCACGAGTCGAGTGCCCCTAGCGGCCCTAGTGCCCCCGGCGCCGCGAGCGCCCCGAGGGTCCCGGACCCAGGCCAGGCCGCTGGCGGCGGCTGGAAAGCGGTGCTCACTCCCGAGGAGATCCGTCGCGCGCTGAGCCGCATCGCGCACGAGATCCTGGAACGCACGCACGGCGGCGAGGGGGTTGTCTTGCTTGGCATCCCCACCCGCGGGGTTTACCTGGCCAGCCGGCTGGCGGCGCGGATCGGCGAATTCGAGGGCACCCCGGCGCCGTTCGGCTCACTCGACGTCACCATGCACCGCGACGACCTGCGGCTGCGCCCGGCGCGCGCGCTGCGGCGGACCGAGGTGCCGCCCGACGGAGTGGACGGCAAGACGGTCGTGCTCGTCGACGACGTGCTGTTCTCCGGGCGGACCGTGCGCGCCGCGCTGGACGCGCTCAACGATCTCGGCAGGCCGCGCGCCGTGCAGCTCGCCGTGCTGGTCGACCGCGGCCACCGGGAGCTGCCGATCCGCGCCGACTACGTGGGCAAGAACCTGCCGACGGCGCACCGCGAGGTGGTGCGGGTGCACCTGACGGAGATCGACGGCGAGGACTCGGTGCTGCTCGGGGAGCGTGACCAGTGAACAGGCACCTGATCTCCGCGGCCGACCTGAGCCGCGACGACGCGATCCTCATCCTGGACACCGCGGCCGAACTCGCCAGCGTCGCGGGCCGGCCGATCAGGAAGCTCCCGACGCTGCGCGGCCTGACGGTGGTCAACTGCTTCTACGAGGACTCCACCAGGACAAGGACCTCGTTCGAGGCGGCCGCGAAGCGGCTGTCCGCGGACGTGATCAACTTCTCCGCCAAGGGGTCGAGCGTGGCCAAGGGCGAAAGCCTGAAGGACACCGCGCTGACCTTGGAGGCGATGGGCACGGACGCGGTGATCATCAGGCACAGCGCGTCCGGCGCCGCCCACACGCTGGCCCGCTGGGTCACCGGCAGCGTGGTGAACGCGGGGGACGGCACCCACGAGCACCCCACCCAGGCGCTGCTCGACGCGTTCACGATGCGCCAGCGGCTCGTCGGAGACGGCGAGCGGGGCCGCGGCATGGGCCTGGACGGGCTGCGGGTCACGATCGTCGGCGACGTGCTGCACAGCCGGGTGGCCAGGTCCAACGTGCTGCTGCTCACCGTGCTCGGGGCCGAGGTGACGCTGGTGGCCCCGCCCACCCTGATGCCGTACGCGGTCGAAACCTGGCCGTGCAAGGTCAGCTACGACCTCGACGCGGAGCTCCGCAAGGCCGATGTGGTGATGATGCTGCGGGTGCAGCAGGAGCGGATGAGCGCGGCGTACTTCCCGAGCATCCGGGAGTACCGCCGCCGGTACGGGCTCGACGCCGGGCGGATGGCGCTGCTGCCCGAGCACGCGATCGTGATGCACCCGGGCCCGATGAACCGCGGCGTGGAGATCGCCGCCGAGGTCGCGGACTCGCCGCGGTCGACGATCGTGGCGCAGGTGAGCAACGGGGTCATCGTCCGGATGGCCGTTCTTTACCTGCTGCTCGGCGGCGCCGGCGAGGGGGCGGCGGCATGACCGAGGAGTGGCTGATCAAGGGCGTCTCGATCGCGGGCGGCCCGGGCGCCGCGGACATCCACCTCGACGGCGGCGAGATCGTGGCGGTCGGCGCGGACATCGCCGCGCCGACGGCGCGGGTCCTCGACGCCCAGGGGCTGATCGCGCTGCCCGGCCTCGTGGACCTGCACACGCACCTGCGCGAGCCGGGCAGCGAGGACGCAGAGACGGTGGAAACCGGCACCAGG
>DATBBI010000137.1:0-4821 GCA_036271115.1 Trebonia sp. | reverse complement strand
GATCCAGCGGGTGTGCACGTCGAAGTGGTCGCCGGCGAACGCCGGGTCGTCGACAACGGCCCGGTGGAAGGGCAGCACGGTGGGCATGCCGCCCACGGTGAACTCGGCGAGCGCGCGGCGCGAGCGCTCCAGCGCCTGGGTACGGGACGCGCCGGTGACGATGAGCTTGCCGATCAGCGAGTCGAACGCCTGGGGCACCGTCATGTCGGCGGTGTACCCGGCGTCCAGCCGCACGCCAGGGCCGGACGGCGGGTTCCACTCGGTGATCGTGCCTGGCGCGGGGAGGAAGTTCCGCGCGGGGTCCTCGGCGTTGATCCTGAACTCGATCGAGTGGCCGCGGGCCGGCGGGTCGTCATAGCCGAGCGGCTCGCCCTCGGCGATGCGGAACATCTCGCGGACCAGGTCGAGGCCGGTGACCTCTTCAGAGACCGGGTGCTCGACCTGGAGCCTGGTGTTCACCTCGAGAAAGCTGATGGCGCCGTCGGCGGCGACGAGGAACTCGCAGGTGCCCGCGCCGACGTAGCCCGCCTCGCGGAGGATCGCCTTCGACGCGTCGTACAGCTGCTTTTGCTGCGCGTCGGTCAGGAAGGGGGCCGGCGCCTCTTCGACCAGCTTCTGATGCCTGCGCTGCAGCGAGCAGTCCCTGGTGGAGACGACCACGACGTTGCCGTGGGCGTCCGCCAGGCACTGGGTCTCCACGTGCCGCGGCCGGTCCAGGTACCGCTCGGCGAAGCACTCCCCGTTCCCGAAGGCGGCGGTCGCCTCACGGACCGCGGACTCGTACTGCTCGCCGATCTCGTCCATCGTGCGGGCGATCTTGAGGCCGCGGCCGCCGCCGCCGAAGGCGGCCTTGATCGCCACCGGCAGGCCGTACTCGCGGGCGAAATCCACGATTTCTTCCGCCGACTGGACGGGGCCGTCCGTACCGGGCGCCAGCGGCGCGCCGACGTGCCTGGCGATGTCCCTGGCCTTGACCTTGTCGCCGAGCGCCTCGATCGCCTCCGGCGGAGGCCCGATCCAGGTCAGGCCCGCGTCGGCGACCGCAGTGGCGAAGGCGGCGTTCTCGGCGAGGAAGCCGTAGCCGGGGTGCACGGCGTCCGCGCCGGCCGTGGTCGCGATGTCGATGATCTTGCCGACGTCCAGGTACGTCTGCGCTGGCGTGCTTCCGTCGAGCGCGTACGCCTCGTCGGCGAGCATGACGTGCAGGGCGTCGAGGTCTTGGTCGGCGTAGACGGCCACGCTGGCCAGGCCTGCGTCCCGGCAGGCGCGTGCCACCCGGACCGCGATCTCGCCGCGGTTCGCGATCAGAACTTTGCGCAATTTCGCCTCAGGGAACTGAAGGGGAGGTTCGTCGTAGCTGGGGCGAGTCTAGATCAGTACTGTGTATGCCGTGCTGATGTGGGTGCCCGCGGAGTGGGTTGCGGCCGGGATGACGGGGTTGCCGGGTACGGACGTCGAGATCGTCCCCGTCGAGGACGGGGCGCCGCCGCCGGCGAGCGTGGCGGACGTCGAATTCTACGTGCCGAGCTTCTTCCCGACCGTGGCGAGCGGCGAGGTGATGCGGCTGATGAAGCGGCTGCGCGTGGTGCAGACGCTGACCGCGGGCGTCGACCGGCTGCAGCCGTACGTGCCTGACGGGGCGGTGCTCTGCAACGCGCGCGGCGCGCATGACGCGGCCACCGCGGAATGGACGGTGGCGGCCATTCTCGGGGCGCTGCGGGAGTTCCCGCTGTTCGCCAGGGAGCAGGCGGCGAGCCGGTGGACCTACCAGCCCACGGACCAGCTGGCGGAGAAGACGGTGCTGATCGTCGGGTACGGCTCGATCGGGGCGGCGGTGGAGCGGCGGCTCGCCGGGTTCGAGGTGAGCGTGCTGCGCGTGGCGCGCGGTCCCCGGGCCGGGGTAGCCGGCCTTGCGGAGCTGCCCGCCCTGCTGCCCGCGGCCGACGTGGTGGTCCTGCTGGTGCCCTTCACGCCGGAGACCAAGGGCATGGTTGACGCCGGTTTCCTGAGCCGGATGAAGGACGGCGCGCTGCTGGTCAACGCCGCTAGGGGCGCGGTCGTGGACACCGCGGCGCTGTGCGCGGAGGTGGCGGCCGGCCGGCTGCTGGCCGCGCTCGACGTGACCGATCCCGAGCCGCTGCCGCCTTCGCATGAGCTGTGGACGCTGCCCGGGGTGTTCATCACGCCGCACGTGGCGGCGTCGACGCCGGTGTCGCAGCAGCGGGTGGTCCGGCTCGCGCGGGAACAGGCCGAGGCGTACCTGCGAGGCGATCCGCTGCGGAATGTGATCACCGGCACATACTGACGGCGGTTGTCTCGGAAGTGCGCAGGACGCGGGCCCATCGAGGCTCTTGTGGCCGGACTTGTCTCCCGGTGGACGCCCTTCCTCAACCGAAGCGTGATCTCGGGTACGTAGAGTAATGGCTAAGGCCGGATCGCCGGACCGCTCCCTGGGCGGCGAGACCGGCTATCGGCGGGTGCCGCGGGACGCTCGTCAACGGTCACGGGTCGTTGCAGATCCGTTACCGAATTCTCAGCGAATGACCATGCCGGGACACCACGCTACGCGTTTAGCGGGAACCGGTCACGGAAGGAGTTCCGGTTGCACCCAACGGGCAGGGGGGGCGGACGATGAGTATTGTCGCCATGCTCGCCGCGGCCGGAGCTGTCGTTGCGCTTTGGGTAGGCGCGAGGCGATACACAGGTCCCGTGGCCAGGGGCTACCGGTGGCTGGGCGGCGCCGCCTTGTTCTGGTGTGCCGGGCTGATCGTGGACACGGTCGTCGCCGGATCGGTGAGTTCCGCGGGGGAGCCGCTCGGGCTGGCCGACGTGGCGCCGCTGCTCGGGCTGGCAGCCGCCGCGACCGGCATCATGGTGCTGGCTTCCCCGTCGTCATCGCAGCGCGCTGCCCAGCAGGGGGAGCATCCGGAGCACGGCACGTCAGGGTCGGTGCTGCCCGGTCTCGCCGACGGGTACGTGATGGCCGTCGCCCTGCTCGTCATCGGCTGGGTAGTGGCGTTCGGCTCGGAGTTCCACCGCTCCGGTGAACGCCCGTCGAGCTTCCTGCTCGACCTGCTGCACCCGCTCGCGGACCTTGCGGTGCTTGGCGCGCTGCTGCCCGTGCTGACCGTCGCGTGGCGCCGCGTGCTCGTGCCGTACCTCGCGCTGCTCATGCTCACCGTCGCGGACTCCCTCGGCGTCGGCGCCAGGATCTCCGGCGGGCACCAGGGCATCCTCGAGCAGCTCGCCATGATCCTGGCGGCCTGCCTGCTCGGCGTCGCGCCATGGGTGCCGACGATCGCCGCCCGGCTGGGACTGCCAGTCTGGCGCAGCGACGAGGACCCGCCGGATGGTCAGGCGGGCGGTTCACCCGGGGCGCGGGGAGCACCAGGCCCGACGCTCACAAGCGGTGGCGCCGCCACGATCGTGGCGGCGGCGGCCGTGGTGGTCGCCGCGTTCGTCGTCATCGTGAACGGCCTGGCCAGCGCACCGGCCACCGGCCTGGCGCTGGTCATCGCCGGGGGCGCGGCCGTGCTCGTGGTCGGGATACGGATCTTCATGCTGGTCAGGGAGAACAGCGTCGCGATACGGATGTGGCGGGACTCAGCCGACAGCCTGCGCGACCTGGCGGACCGGACCGGCGACATGGTGCTGATCTGCGACCTCGACGGGACGATCAGCTACGCGAGCCCGGCCGCGAGCGGCTTCAGCTACCCGCCGGAGGCGCTGGTCGGCAAGGATCTCGTGGAGTTCGTCCATCCTGAGGACGTCGCGGCGACCCGGGCTGCGATCCAGCAGGTCCTCGTCCTCGCGGAGAGCGCGGCCATGGGGGACAGCGCCGAGCCTGGCGCCGCGGGCGATACGGGCCGCTTCTCCTGCCGGGTGCGCGCCGCGGACGGGACCTGGCGCCACGTGGAATGCGCCGTCCTCATGTACCGGCGGCCCGGCGAGCCCGCGCAGATGCTGGTGACGGCCAGGGACGTCAGCGACGAGGTCGCGCTGCGCCAGCAGGTGACCCACCTGACGTTCCACGACGGGCTGACCGGCCTGCCGAACCGCGCCTATGTGGAGGAGCGCGCACGGGAGGCGCTCGCCGTGCCGGAGGGCGGCATCCCCGATGACGCCGACACCACCGGTGCCGAGCGCAGGAGCCGCCGGGCGGGTGTGATATTCCTCGACCTCGACGGCTTCACCGCGGTCAACGACCTGGTGGGGCACGGCGCGGGTGACCTGGTGATCGCGCAGGCGGCGCGGCGGCTGCGGGCGGTCGTGCCAGCCCAGGAGACCGTCGCCCGGTGGGGCGGCGACGAGTTCGCGGTGCTCATCGAGAACGCGACGGCAACCCAGGAGATCGTCGAGCTCGCCGAACGGCTGGCCGGCACCATCGCGGGGGAGCCGTTCCGGGTCGCCGACAGGGAGATCGGGCTAACCGCGAGCGTCGGCGTCGCGCTGGCTGATGAGATCCGGCCAGGGCTGGTGCTGCGCAACGCGGACGTGGCCATGGCCAGGGCCAAGGACGCCGGCGGCGGCCGGGTCGAGGTCTACGCGGCGCACATGCACGCGGACGTGGTCCGGCGCCTCGATATGGCCAGCGACCTACAGCGCGCGATCGCGCGGGAAGAGCTGACCTTGCAGTACCAGCCGATCGTCGAGCTGGCTACCTCGCGGGTCACCGGCGCAGAGGCGCTGGTCCGCTGGTGGCGCGGGGACGAGGCGGTGCCGCCACGGGCTTTCCTCGCCGTGGCGGAGGATTCCGGGCTGATCGTCCAGCTGGGCGAATGGGTGCTGCGCAAGGCGTGCGCGCAGGGTGCTGCCTGGCGG
>DATBBI010000136.1:0-13775 GCA_036271115.1 Trebonia sp. | reverse complement strand
CGCCGGCAAGACCTCGGTCACGGGATTCGCCGCCGCCGGGCCCGCCACCGACGGCGACCTGTGGCCGGGAACCGACGCGGAGCTGTACGAGCTGCACGTGCTGCCGGACGTGACCGGCCAGGGCCACGGCGGCCGGCTGCTACACGCGGTCGCCGACACGCTCGCAGAAGACGGCTTCCGCACCGCGTGCACGTGGGCGCTGTCGGCCGACGGCGGGCGCCTGGAGTTCCTCGAGGCGGCGGGCTGGGCGCCGGACGGGAGCCACAGCAACCTGGATATGGGCGTGCGAGTGCACGTGGTCCGGCTGCACACCAGGCTGTCGCCCGTACCTGACTGAGTCAGCCGCTCTGCCTTCCTACGGGGGGACCAGTCCCCCCGACCCCCCTGCGGTCCGAATAAAATCCTTCAGTGGCAAGCGCGCGCGAGTGGCTGGCGGGGACCCGCCCTCGAACCCTCCCTGCGGCAGTCGTCCCGGTCCTGATCGGCTCAGGGGTGGCGGCCGGATACCTCAAGTTCTCGCTGTGGCGGGCGGCGCTCGCGCTGTTCGTCGCGCTCGCGCTGCAGATCGGGGTGAACTTCGCCAACGACTACAGCGACGGCGTGCGCGGCTCCGACTCCGCCGAGCGGCGAGTCGGGCCAATGCGGCTGGTCGGATCAGGGCTGGCGTCGCCTGAGCAGGTGAAGCGGGCCGCATTCGGCTGCTTCCTCGTGGCCTGCTGCGCGGGGCTCGCGCTCGCCGCGGTGACGTCCTGGTGGCTGGTGCTCGGCGGCGCGCTCGCGGTGCTCGCGGCCTGGTTCTACACCGGAGGGTCGCGGCCGTACGGCTACCGCGGGCTCGGGGAGGTCTCCGTGTTCGTCTTCTTCGGCGTCGCCGCGGTCGCGGGGACGGCATACGTGCAAATGGACCGGCTGAGCTGGCTCGGGCTGGCGGCGTCCATTCCGGCCGGGCTGCTGTCCTGCGCGCTGCTCATGGTCAACAACCTGCGCGACATCCGCTCCGACGGCGAGTCGGGCAAGCGGACGCTCGCGGTGCGGATCGGGGACGCCCGCTCGCGTTCCGTGTACCTGCTGTTCCTGCTTGTGCCGTTCGCGCTCGCCGCGCTGATCGCCTTCGTCCGCCCCTTCTCCCTGCTGATACTGCTGGCGCTGCCGCTGACGCTGGCGCCGGCACGGTCAGTGCGAGGCGGCGCGTCCGGGCCGGCGCTGATCACGACGCTCGGCCAGACCGGGCGGGTGCAGCTGGCCTTCGGCGTGGCGTTCACCATCGGGCTCGCGATCCACGGCTAGCCGGTTTGGCCCCTGCCATCCGGTATGTCGCCGAGTGTCCCTGAAACGTCCAATCATGCGAGGTTAATGCGCATCTAAATATTGTCCGGATATTACGTGCCGAGTTATGCCGACGCGATAACCTGCGAAGCGAATCCCTCGTTCGGGCGGAACGAATGCAATGGGAGGGACTTGGGTGAAGTACCGGGAGGCCGAGCTGCGAGAGGTCGTGCCGAGTGGCGTGCCGGATGACGACCCGGCGCGATTCCTGCACGAACTGCGTCAGCTCCGAGACGGAGCAGGGCTCGAACACGTCCAACTCGCGGCACGCGCGCACTACCCGTGCGATGCCATCCTGGCGGCCGAAGCAGGCCCTGCCCTGCCGGACCTGCCGGTGCTTTCCGCGTACGTCCGGGGCTGCGGCGGCACCGTCACCGAGTGGGAAGAGCGGTGGCGGACGCTGACCCGGTCCCCGGCCTTGACGTTGCTGCCGACGCGGGATGCGGGAGGTTCTGACGCGGCGGCCGCGGGCGCGCGCATCGGATCGGTGTCGGTGGCGGCGGACGGCCATGACCCGGCGATCATCATGGCCGCCCTGGGGCGGGTCGCCAACGGCATCGCGTCCGAGCCTGCGCCGGCGCGCTCGCTCTTCACGCCGACCGCCTCAGCCGCCCCGGTAGCGGCCTCAGTCGGCTCCTCAGCGTTCGCCGTGGACTCGGCGCCCGCGCCTGAGCCGGTACTTGCGGTTGCCGCGGTACCTGACGCTGACGAGGCCCCCGAAGCAGCCACCGGGCTCAGCACGGCTACGGCCGACGACGACAAGCCGGGCTGGACACCGTCGGTCGTCAAGCCGGTGCCCGAGGCCGGCCGCAGCCCCCACACCCGGCGCTCCGTGCCGTCCAAGTCGCTCATCGCCGCGATCGCGATCATCGCGTGCCTGGCCGCCGCCCTCTGGGCGCTGTTCTCCTAGGGGTCCGTCCCCGATCAAGAGAACGTGGGGACTTCGACCGGGTTTTCCCCGCCAAAGTCCCCACGATGATTCGAAGCTAAGACCTACCCTATCCAAGGTCTTCCTCAGTGGGGCTGATGCTGTTCGTGGGACTGCCGTTGCTTGTGGGCCCCGGTTGCACGGGGAGCGGGCCGCCCAGCGGGAGCACCGCCGCGGCCGCGATCGCGGTCGCCTCGCGCTCGGCCTCCGCGGCCGCGATGTCCGCATCGGTCGGCTCGTTATCGACTGGCACACCGGCGCCAGGCGCTAGCGCAGCAGGCGCACCATCGCCCGGTTGCACGGCGGCACCGCCCTGCTGCACGGCGGCCGTCCCGCCAGCGGGCCCGGATTCGCCGGTTCCGCTGAACGCGCTCGTCACCGCCTTCAGCGCCGTCGTCACCTCGCTGGGGATCACCCAGAACGTGTTTCCCGCGCCGTTGGCGAGCTGCGGAAGCGTCTGCAGGTACTGGTAGGCGAGCAGCTTGGGGTCCGGGTCGTTGCGGTGGATCGAGCTGAAGACCTGGCTGATCGCCTGCGCCTCGCCCTCCGCCCGGAGGATCGCGGCCTGCTTGTCGCCCTCGGCGCGCAGGATCTTGCTCTTCTTATCGCCTTCCGCGGTGAGGATCTGCGACTGCCGCTGGCCCTCCGCGGTGAGGATCGCGGCGCGCTTCTCACGCTCGGCGCGCATCTGCTTTTCCATCGCGTCCTTGACCGACTTCGGCGGGTCGATCGCCTTGATCTCCACCCGGGTGACGCGAATGCCCCACTTGCCAGAAGCGTCGTCGAGCACGCCGCGCAGCAGCGTGTTGATCTTGTCGCGGGACGTCAGCGTCTGCTCCAGGTCCATCGAGCCGATGACCGATCGCAGCATGGTGGCGGTGATCTGCTCGATCGCCTGAATGTAGTTGACGATCTCGTAGTCCGCCGCCCTCGGGTCGGTCACCTGGAAGAACAGCACCGTGTCGATCTGCACCACGAGGTTGTCCTCGGTGATGACCGGCTGGCCCATGAACGAGACGACCTGTTCACGCAGGTCGATCAGCGGCTTGACCCGGTCGACGAACGGGATGATGAAGTTCATCCCTGGCTCGAGTGTCTTGCGGTACCGGCCGAAGCGCTCAACGTTCCGCGCCCGCGCCTGCGGCACGATGCGGATGCAGCGCACCACCGTCAAAACCGTCAGAACGACGGCGAGGACGGCCACCACGGCAATGATGATATCCGCGATAACCATGACTACTCCCGAGGGTAAACGAGGGCGGTGGCGCCCTCGATCTGCATGACGTCGACAAGGTGGCCGACGGGGATGACCAGCGTCTCATCGTAAGAGCGTGCTGACCACTCTTCGCCGCCGATGCGGACACGGCCGCTGTGCCTAGAGACCTCTTCGAGCACGCTGGCCGACCGCCCGACCAAGGCGGCGGAACCGGTCCTGATCAGTGGCGGCTGCTGGACGTGGCGCCTGGCGATGGGGAGCACGAAGCCGAGGCCGGCGCCGGACGCCACCACGAACGCGAGCAGTTGCAACGGCAGGGCGGCACCCAGCGCGGCGGCACCCGCGGCGACCAGCGCGGCGACCGCGATGATGCCGAGCGCGAACGTGGTGGTCATGAGCTCGGCCACGCCGAGCACTGCCGCCACAATCAGCCATACGATCCATGCCATGGCCGCTCCGCAACGGAACTCCTGCGCGGCGCGTGGGCGCCGCAATGCCGTTGGCGCGGGCGAGACGCTCGTGCCTTCGCTTCAAATGTAGTCCCCGCACGCAAGGCCCGCACCAGCCGCCGCGTGGCAGCGCCTGCCCGGTGAAATAAACACATGTCGAAGCAGGCAATTACTCGTCCGGCCCTTCCCCGGTGCCCCGCCGACCTACACTCGTTGGGTGAGGGCCGGCTGCGGTGTCCAGGAGGTAGCGGGTGAGTCGTCGGGACAGTGGGCCGGGCCGCGGCGCAGGGGGCCGGGGCGCCGCCAGCGCCGCGTACCCCGACGACGCTTATCTCGACGCAGCTGCTTACCCTGTCGATCCCGGTTACCGCGGCTACTCGGGAGGCGACCGCCTCCGCCCCGCGGACATGCCAGCAGCACCACCGCGTCCCCGCGCCGAGCGCACCATGCCGCCACGGCCGGGCCGGCAGTCGGCGCGCGACACCGGCGGCTTCAGCCGCGTGGGCCCCCGCCAGGACGACGCCCCTCCCGCCGGCGCCCGTCCCCGGCCGCGCCCGGGCGGCGGCCGACCGCGACCGCAGGGCGGGGGTCGCTCTCGCCCTCCGGCGCGGGATGACATTTTTATCCCGAACGAATCGTGGGCTCCGCCCAGTGGCCGCCCTGCTCCCCCACGTGGACCGCGCACAGGCGGTGTCCCCGGTGCCGCGCCTGGCGGTCCCCGGCCGGGCGGGCCCGCGCAGGGACCGGCCGCCGGCCGTCCAGGACGCCAGGGACGGCCAGACCCCAGGTACGGGCAAGGGCCCGATTCCGGCTATGACGCGGATCCCGGGTACGCGCCTTCCGGTCCTGGACAGCAGCAGCGGCCGGGCCCGGGCGGGCCGGACGCCCCAGGCAGCTCGAACTACGGTTCCGGCCGGAGCCAGCGCGGCCCAGAGCAGGGCCAGCGGAGGTACGGTCCGCGCCAGGCAGGACCCGACCAGTACGGCGCCGATGAATACGGGCCTGACCAGCGGGGCGGCCGGTACGGCGACGAGCGGTACGGGCCTGACCAGCACGGCACCCGCCAGCATGACACCGGGCAGCGTGACACCAGGCAGTACGGCCCTGACCAGTACGGGCCTGACCGCGGGCGGGACCGCCGCGGCGCTGACCAGTACGGCTCAGGGCAGTCCGGGCCTGACCAGTACGGACCTGAGTGGTACGGGCCGGGCCAGTACGGCGCGGGCCAGCGCGGCCCCGAGCAATACGGGCCCGACCAATACGGTCCTGAGGCGTACGGCGCTGAGCAGTACGGCCCTGGCCAGCGCGGCCCTGGCCAGCGCGGACCCGAGCAATACGGGCCCGGCCGGTACGGACCTGAGGCGTACGCCGAGCAGTACGGGCCCGGCCAGCGTGGCCCTGAGCAGTACGGTCCCGAGCAGCGCGGCCCTGGCCAGCGCGGCCCCGAGCAGTACGGTCCTGAGGCGTACGCCGAGCAGTACGGGCCCGAGCAGCACGGCCCTGAACAATACAGGCCCGACCAGTACGGACCTGAGCATCCCCACTCTGGTGAGTACGGGCCTCAGGCGTACGGTCCTGGGCATGGCGGCTCCGGCCAGCATGGCCCTGAATACTATGGCGCTGGCGAACACGGGCCCTACGGACCTGAGCAGCATAACTCCGGCCAGTACGGACCTGACCAGTACGGGCCGGACCAGTACCGCGCGGACCAGTATGGGCCGGAGCAGCATCACTCCGGCCGGTACGGGCCTGACCAGCATGGTCCCGAGGCGTACGGCGCTGAGCAGTACGGGCCTGAACAGGGCAGCGGCGGGCAGTACGGCGCTGACTCGTACGGGCCTGACCAGCATGGTCCCGAACAGTACGGACCCGGCCCGTACGGGGCCGGGCAGTACGGGCCCGCGCAGGCGGGGCCGGCAGGCCCAGGGGCGTTCCCCTCGGACGCGTTCGCGGCGGGAGAACCGGGCTCGGGCTCATACGAGCCGGGGATGCGCGCCAGCGGCGCGACCGGGCAGCCGTATCCGGGCGGCGCGGGTCCCTATGCGCCGGGCGGGCACCCGTACGGGCCCGGCGCAGGCGAATTCGGATCAGGGAACCCAGGACCGTACGGACCGGGCCACCCTGGCGCGGGCTACGCCCAGGCCCCGCCCGGCTGGGCCGGGGGGCGCGGAGGACCCGGGCCAATGGGACCGGGCGGCCCTGGACAGCCTGGCGCGGGTCCTGGACAGTATGGCCCAGGGGGCGGTCCGAACGGTCTGGGACAGCCTGGACCCGACGGGTACGGTCCGGGGACGCCGGGTGGCGGGCGCGGAACGCGCTGGCCGGGCGGTCAGCCTCTCCAGGAGCAGCCCCAGTCAGGCGGCGGGGCGGGCCGTCTTGGCGACGCGCCACGCGACGGGGGCCATCCAGGCACTCGCACGACCGGGGAGTGGGACCGCGCAGGCGGCACTGTGATCAGGCAGCGCGACAGCGCGCTGCCCGACCCGCCGCCGAACGTCAAGGGGCCCATCGCGGCGATCGAGAACGACAACGTGGGCGCGTTCGCCCGTGACCTGCGGGTGCTGCGCTCCAAGGGCGGGCTGGACTATCCCGACATGGCGGAGAAGTCCCATTACACGATGCGGACCCTCGCGTCGGCGGCCGGCGGACTCAGGCTGCCCACGCTGCCGGTGCTGATCGCTTACGTGAAGGCCTGCGGCGGTGACGTCGCCGAGTGGGAAGAGCGCTGGGGAAAGCTGATCAAGTCGGGGAAGAAGGGCCCGACCGCGCTGCCGGCCGCCGGCACGAACACCGCCGACGACGAGCCCGGCGTCGTCGCGGACGGCTTGCCTGGCGCCGCTCCGGCGGGCCCCGGCGAGCCGGGCCAGGCCCCGCCGAATCCGCCGCGGTCCGGTGAGGTCTACGTCATCACATCGGCCAAGCCCCGCGAGGAGCATTGGTAACGCCCGCAAAACCCCCGCATGAAAGAATCGGCAGCGTGCTGCCTGCGGACAACCACGTACACACGCAATGGTCGTACGACACCTCCGCCGAGGCGTCCATGGCACGCAGCTGCGAGCAGGCACTGGCCATCGGACTGCCCGCGGTCGCCTTCACAGAGCATCTCGAGTTCACCGAAGGCGGCGAAGGGGACGCGATCGCCGGGGTGGCCACCGACGCCCGCTGGTGGACCCGCATCAAGCCGCTGGACGTGACGGGGTACCTGGCCTCCGTCGCGGACTGCCGCGAGCGGTTCCCAGGGCTGCGCATCCGCTCCGGCGTCGAAACAGGCGAGTCGCACCTGTTCGCCGCCAGCGCGGGCGCGGTGGTGCACGGCCATCACTTTGATCGGGTGCTCGGCTCGCTGCACGCGGTCCCCTACAAGGGCAGGCTGGTCGCGGCGGATGCCCTGTTCGGCAACATGCCCGACCACGACGTGATGAGCTACTACTTCGCCGAACTGCTCCAGCTGATCGAGCGCAGTGACCTGTTCGAGGTGCTCGCGCACCTGGACTTCCCGCGCCGGTACTGGCCCAAGGGGGCGCACCTGTACCGGGAGGAGGACTTCGAGGAGGAGTACCGGACCGTGCTGAGCGCGCTTGCCGGGACCGGGCGGGTGCTCGAGGTCAACACGAAGTCGCCGCTGGCGTCCGTCGACCTGATCCGGTGGTGGCGGGACGTGGGGGGAACGGCGGTGTCGTTCGGCAGCGACGCGCACCTGCCGCAGCGAGTGGGTGACCGCTTCAAGCTCGCCGTCGACGTTGTCGAGGCGGCCGGCTTCCGGGCCGGCCGCGACCCGTACGACTTCTGGCGGGTCTAGGCGATCTGTTTCCGGCTCACGCCAGGCTGTCGCTTATGAAGGCGAAGGTGCGTTCCTCGAGCTGACGTCGGACGGCCTCGGGGACGGCGCGCAGCGGCCCTTCCCCGGTGAGCACGGCCAGTCCGTGCACGGTGGACCAGATGGGGTACTCGAGCCCCGCGCGACGCTGCTGGTCGATCACGCCTGCGGCGACCAGCTCGTCGAGCGCGGCGCGGAGCTGCCCTAGCGGCGTGCGGTCCTGTCCATCCCCGGCGGCCTGAACGTCGTATGCGTGCTGCTGCGGCACGGCGAACGCGGTGGCGAACAGTCCCGGTTCCTCGCGCGCGAAGTCCAGGTACGCCCGGCCGATCTCGCCCAGCCGGCTGCCGGCGGCGTCGGGATCGCCGTACGCGCCTGGCACGCTGGCGACTCCGGCCGCCATGCGGTCGGCGAGCTCGCGCATCGCCGCCCCGCAGACCGCGGCGAGCAGCTCGTCGCGGTCGGCGAAGTGCCGGTAGGCGGCGTTGGGCACCACGCCCACCATGCGGGTCGCCTCGCGGAGCACGACGGCTTCCGGGCCGCCTGCCCTCGCCAGCTCGAGCCCGGCTGCCACGAGACCGTCACGGACCGCGCCTCGCGGGCGTCGGCGCCCCTCCGGCCGGGGTTTCTCCGCTGCAGATCGGCCGCTCATCACGGCACCAGGATAACAAAGTGGACAGCGTACACAAGTACCTGTTAATGTGTACAGCGTCCACTAAGTGCGGAGGAGGCTTCCGATGGACAGGAGCAAGACGGCACATCAGGCGCCGGTGACAGCGGCGGAGTGGTTCGCCGGCGGCCGGCGGATCCCGTACGACCCGGGATCCGCGCGGGTACTGACCGAGGAAGAGGCCGCCGCGACCCCCGGCGCCCTCCGGGTCTTCGAGCGCGTCAGCGGAGCCGGCCGGGACGCGGACGCCGTGTGGCTCACGATGCTGCCAGGATTCCCCGACGGCTCGTACGGCTGGGCCCAGGTGGACCGGATACTCGGCGACGGCCCCGGCCCGCGGCTGTACGTGGAGCCGGTCGGGCAGGGCGACTCCGACAAGCCACGGGATTACCGGTATTCCACCATCGAGCGGGCGAACCTCGTCGAGGCGCTATGGCAGCATCACGGCGTCCGCCGCACCGTCGTCGTCACTTTCGACTACACCTCCCTGGCGCTGCTCGAGCTGCTGCGCCGCCAGCAGGAGCGGACCGCCTCCGGCGACTCCGCCGTGCCGGTGATCACCGCTGCGTTCATGGTGAACGGCGGCCTGTTCGCCGATGCGCACACGCACCCGTGGCAGGGCACGCCGTTGTTGCGCAGCCCGCTAGGCGCCCTCGGGATGCGGGGCTGGCAGCGCTCGCAGCGGGCGTTCGACACGGGCTGGCAGCAGGCCCGCATGTTCTCCCGCGGCTACCGCCCCAGCCCGGCGGAACTCACCGAACTGCGGGCGGCGATCACCCGGCGGGACGGAGCGATGTTCCTGCACAACGCCGCCGGGTTCGTCGGCGAGCACCGCCGCCACGCACAGCGGTGGGACCTCGCCGCGATCGCCCGCGACGCCGGCGGCACGGTCGCCTTCTACGTCGGCGGCAGCGAGGAAGACCCCTACGAGCACCGGCAGATCCCGGCCGCCCGCGAGCGAGTGCCCGGCGCCCAGATCCTGACCTTCCCCGGCGGTCACCTGACCACCGGGGAGCACCCGGACCTCCTCGCCGCGGCGATCCGCGACATCGCGGCCCGGCACGGCGTGGCCACCCTGGCCACCGCCGGCAAATAACGCCCATCACCTGACACGAGAGGAAACGCCATGACCAGGATGACCCCGCTACTCGACCGCAACGAGCAGTTCGCCAGCACCTACACCCCAGTCCCGCTCGGCCCGCCCGCCGCGCAGGTGTTCATCGTCACCTGCCTGGACCACCGGGTCGACCCCGCGATCGTCCTCGGGCTCCGGCTCGGCGACGCTCCCGTCATCCGCAACGCGGGCGGACGCATCACCGAGGCAGTCATCGAAGACATCGCCTACATCGGCTTCCTCGCCGAGCAGCTATTCGGCGGCCAGCTCGAGGATGACAGGCTGTTCGAAGTCGCGATCCTGCACCACACCCAGTGCGGCACCGGCCTGCTCGCCGACCCCGGCTTCCGGCGCCAGGCCGCCGAGGCGACCGGCCGTCCCGAGGCGGCGCTGGAAGCCTCCGCCGTCACCGACCCGTACATCACCGTCAAGGCGGACGTCGAGCGCCTGCTCGCCTCGCCGATGCTCTCACCGAAGGTGAGCGTCTCTGGCCACGTGTATGACATCGACACCGGACGCGTCACGACCGCGGTCGACGCCCAGTACCCGCTCCGTTGAGCCCGGTCCCGCGGGACCCCCGCCGGGGGTCGCGCGGGGCCGGCGGGGCGAAGACACGCGTCCGTTCGGGATAATTGATTTTCGTGAAAGTCAGAATCGGAATCTCGCTGGGCGCCGGGGAGCCGGCTGACTTCGCGGCCGCCGTCGACCTGCTCGAGGCGTCCGGGGTCGACTCGCTGTGGCTGCCGGAGACCGTCTACACCCCGGCCGTGGAGCCGTTCACCGGGATCGCGTTCGCACTGTCGAGAACCACGCGGCTCAAGGCGGGCAGCGGGATCTCGGTGCTGCCGGGACGGCACCCTGTGCTGGTGGCCAAGCAGCTCGCGTCGCTGGCCGGGCTGGCGCCGGGGCGGGTGCTGCCGGTGTTCGGCTTGCAGCCCGCGGCGCCCGCCGAACGGGACCTGTTCCCGGTGCCCGCGGGGCAGCGCGCGGCGGTGTTCGACGAGGCGCTGACGTTGCTGCGGCTGCTGCTGACGTCGCCGTCCGTGACGTTCTCCGGGTCGTTCTTCTCGGTGGACAGCGCCTCGGTCGGGCCGCTGCCTGGCAAGCCGCTGGACATCTGGCTGGGCGGGACGGCGCACGCCGGCCTGCGCCGGGTGGGGCGGCTCGCGGACGGCTGGCTCGGATCGCTGCTGACCCCGGACGAGGCGGGCGCGGCGGTGCGGGTCATCAACGAAGCGGCCGACGCGGCCGGGCGGGAAGTGGAGCAGGACCACTTCGGGCTCAGCATCCCGGTGGCCTTCGGTCCCGTGCCTACGGCGCTGGCCGCCTCGATCGCGCGGCGGCGGCCAGGGATCGCCCCGGCAGACCTGGTCGCCGACGGATGGGCGGGCGCGCGGCGGATGATCGCAGCACACGTCGAGGCGGGGCTCAGCAAGTTCGTGGTGCGCGCGGCAGGCGGGGAGCCGCCGCTGACGGAGTTCGTCGCCGGCTTCGGCGCCGAGCTCATGCCGTTGCAGAACTGACAGTGGCCGCGGCGCTTTACCGGCCCGGCTTGCGGTGGGTGCGGTAGTGCAGCACGAGGAACGGGATGCCGAACACGGCGAACGCGTGTTCCGCGCGCAGCTCGCCGTCATCACCGGTGTACACGTCGAGCCGCTCCGCGAAGCCGTGCACGGCGAGCACCGTCAGGTCGGCGGTCGCCGGGTCGATATAGGTCAGGTAGTGCCCGGACTGCGCCGTGCCGCCGCGGCTGTCCAGGATCAGCCCGCCGCCGGGCCGCGCCCTGGGCTCGAGCGTGGCGGTGAAGCTGGCCTGCGGCAGCGGGAAGCCGACGCTGACATAGCCCCGCCCCTCGTGCCGGTACGTGGTGTAGATGCCGACGTAGATCGGGTCGCCGGTGTCCGCGTAGGACCTGATCCAGCCCCTGATGACCGCTGGAGCGTCCGGGGCCCCTGTCACGGTGTCGATCCTGCTGCGGACGCCGCGCTGCGCTGCCCGCTGATTCATCGGCACGCTGGCCTGGCCGAGCGGGCGGGCCAGCAGCGTCAGGTACAGGAGGTAGCCGGGGCGGACCCACAACCGCCATTCGGGGACGATGTCCAGGGTGAACCGGGTGGTGTGCTCGTAGAACTCGCGCACTAGCGGGTCGGCCGCCCCTGGGTCGAAGCCAGGGCCGGCGAGCTCGTCGAGCGACGCGACGATGCCGATGTCCGCGACATCGGCCGTGTAATCGCCGCCGAGGGTCGCGGCGAGGTCCGCCAGGTAGCCGGTGCCCACGTAGCGGGTGCGGCTGCCCCGCGGCACCACGAACGGGACGTTTTCCGCCGGGACCTGCGAGGCGAGCAGGCTCACTTGCGGATCACGGAACAGCAGCGCCGATACCACCCGGAACCCGGCCACCGCCGTCGCCGCGGCGCCGGCCGCGGCCGCGCCGGCCTGCAGGCGGGAGGTGCTGGCGTCCCGGGCGGCCTGGGCGTCCCTGGCGCCGCGGGCGGCGAACCCGAGACCGGCTGCCGCGCCCACCACAGGGCCGAGGGCGACCTTCTGCGGACGCAGCCCGAGCGCACCCGCGGCGGTGCCTGCCGCCGTCCCGACCGGCACCGTCCCGGCGCCCGCCACCCCGGCCGTCCACCCGGCGGGCGCGGCCAGCGCGCCGCTCATCGCGATGCGGGCCCAGAGCGCGGGTATCTCGTCGGGGCGCTGCAGCGCCCTAGCCGTCGCCTCGACGGCGCCGAGACCCGCCGCGCCGGCCAGCGCGCCGAGCAGTGCCCGGCGCCAGCCACGGTGCCCGGTGAGGGTGAGGCCGGCGACCGCGCCGATGACGCTCGCGATCGCCACTTGCTGCGCGCGCTCAGGGAGTTCGGCCACGGGCAAGACGCTATCGCAAGAACGTGACGATCGCTCGCAGCAAGACCCCGGCGACCTGCTGCTGGAACGCCGCCGACGTCAGCAACGCCGCGTCGGCGGGATTCTTCATGTTGCCGACCTCAATGAGGATCTTCGGGACCGTCGTCAGGTTCAGGCCCGCGAGATCGTCACGGAGCTTCGTGCCGTCCTGGCCGTCGTAGTTGCTGACCGGCATCGCTGTGCCGTCGAGCATCGCGGCCCTGACGTCGGCGGCGAGCCGCGCCGACGACGCGATCACTCCGTCATTAGGACCGTCGGCGACCGGCTCGAGGACCGTGAAGCCGCGTCCCCAGGACGGGGCGCCGTCCGCGTGGATGTCGACCGCGACGTCGGCGTGGCTCGCGTTGATGATGGCGGCCCGCTGGTTCACGCACGGACCGGTGCCGTTGTTGCCCGTCCGCGTCATGACGACGCGCGCGCCGTCCCTGACCAGGTCGGCGCGCAGGTATCCGGCGACCCGGAAGTTGAACAGGGCCTCGGTGTAGCCGCCGTCGGTCGCGGTGCCCGTCGTGTCGCAGTCCTCCGGCGTCCGGCCGTTCCAGACCTGACGGTCGAGGAAGGACGGGGCGGTGTAATTGCGGCCGTTGTGCCCTGGGTCGATCCCGACGGTCTCGCCCGCGAGCGGCAGCGGCGTGGCCGCGACGGCAGCGGCGGCAACGGGTGCGTGCGTGCCGCCGGTCACCGGCGGGTCGGCGTACGCGCTGGCCGTCCCGCACCCGGTCGCGGCGGCCGCGACGGCGGCGAGCAGGGCCGCGACAGCGACACGCGGCTTGCCGCAACGGCGGGCAATCACGGCGGCCAGCGTATTACGCCCGATTTGCCCGCGACCGGCGAACGGCGAATCACGCAGGCGGTGATGTCCGATTTCCGCTAGTCTCAGGCCTCGGCTGGTGGTTGAGTGGAACGCGTGATGGACGACGAGCAGCACTACCGGGCCGCGGTAAGCAAGGATGCGAGATTCGACGGCGTGTTCTTCATCGCGGTGACGTCGACCGGCATCTACTGCCGCCCGTCCTGCCCGGCGATGACCCCGAAACGCGAGCACATGCGGTTCTACAAGACGCCGGCCTCCGCGCAGCAGGCGGGCTTCCGTGCCTGCAAGCGGTGCCGCCCTGACGCCTCGCCCGGGTCGCCCGAGTGGAACATCAGGGCGGACATGACGGCCCGCGCGATGCGGCTGATCGCCGACGGCATCGTCGACCGTGAGGGCATCGACGGCCTGGCGCGCAGCCTCGGGTACGAACAGCGCCAGGTGCGCCGCGTGCTGACCGCCGAACTCGGCGCGAGCCCGCTCGCCCTCGCCAGGGCGCAGCGCGCCCAGACGGCGCGGGTTCTCGTCGAGACGACG
>DATBBI010000135.1:0-19685 GCA_036271115.1 Trebonia sp. | reverse complement strand
AGGTCCTCGGCACTGTGTCCACGGTGGACGGCGGCACCGTGCTCGAGACGTTCACCGCGCCCGCCGGCGGCGTGATCCTGTTCGTGACCAGCTCCCCGGCTGTGGCGACGGACGGCCTGCTGCTCGGCCTCGGCGCGGCGTAATATTCGGCGACAACCGGTTCTCGCGGGGGAAGGGCTGCGATGGCTGACATGCCGTGTGCCGTGATCAGCAGCACCACTCGTGACCTGCCCGCGCACCGTGACGCGGCCCTGGACGCGTGCCTGCGGCAGGGATTCTTCCCGCTGATGATGGAGCATGAGACGCTCAGCCCCGCCACCGCGGCGCAGGTGTCCAGGAACCTGGTCGACCGCGCGGACCTGTACATCCTCATCCTCGGGTTCCGGTACGGCGCGGTCGGCCCCGGTCAGGACAAGTCGTACACCCACCTGGAGCTGGACCGGGCGATCGAGCGCGGCATTCCCATGCTGGTACTGCTGATGGGCGACGATCATCCGCTTACCGCGGCGGACGTAGAGATCGGAACCGGCGGGGAGCGGGTGCGTGAACTGCGCGCGGAAACCCGCGGGCGGCAGGTCGTGGCCACGTTCTCTTCCGCGGACCAGCTGCGTGCGCTGCTGATCGACGGGCTGGCCGCGCTCAAGAGCCAGTTCGTGACGGGTGCGCCCGCTTCCTTGCACTATGTCCGCCAGGTCGTCACGCCGCCCGAGCCGTATATCGCGCACCCGTACACCTTGCTGCAGGCCTCCCAGGTGGTGGGCCGCCAGCAGGAACTGAACGCGCTCACCGACTGGGTCGCGGATGCCGCGAGCCGGGTCATGACGTTCGTGGCGATCGGCGGGATGGGCAAGAGCGCGATCACCTGGAAATGGTTCAACGAGATCGCGCCGCACGAGATGCGACCGCTCGTCGGCCGGGTGTGGTGGAGCTTCTACGAGAGCGACGCCCACTTCGACAACTTCGTCGCCAGGACGCTCGCCTACGTCACGGGCCGATCTCTCGATGAAGCAGCCGAGATGCCGCGAGCCGACAGGGAAGATGAACTGCTCGCTGTGCTCGACCGATCTCCGTACCTCGTCGTGCTGGACGGGATGGAACGCCTGCTGCTCGCCTACTCGCGAGCCGACGCGGCGCATGTCGGGGAAGACGACCTAGACGAACGGACCGCGAACTGGGTGATACGTCTGGCCAGAGCCCCTGGCAGGGCCGCAGTCGCTAGCGGTGATCAGTCGCGGCTGCGAATGACCGCAGACCCACGGGTCGGCCGGTTCCTGCAGCGCCTCGCCGCGGTGCGGGCCAGCCGGGTACTGGCGACGAGCCGCTTGTACCCCGCCGACCTGGAGACCGTCACCGGCGAGCCGGTGCACGGGGTGACCGTCTATTCGGTCGCCGGTCTCAGCGACGACGACGCGGTCAACCTATGGCGCGAGTTCGGCGTAACGGGGGGACGCGACGAACTCGTCTCGCTCTTCAACACGTTCGGCAACTACCCGCTGCTCATCCGGGCGCTGGCGGGCGCCGTCGCCCGCTTCCGGCAGGCTCCAGGAGACTTCCATCGATGGCGCGCGGCTCACACCGGGTTCGATCCGTTCGGCCTGCCGCTCGTCCAGCGTAAATCGCACGTTCTCGAATACGCGCTAGACGGCCTCACCGACGCGGAAAGCCGCGTGCTGTACACCACGGCCGCGTTCCGCGCGCCCGCGACCTACGAGACGCTCGCGGCGCTCATGGTGGGCGACGACAAGCCCTCCCCTGACGACGCCGCCCTGGACAGGGTGCTGTCCGTTCTCGAGGATCGCGGGCTCATGGGCTGGGACAGGCGCGGGAACCGGTACGACCTGCACCCGGTGGTCCGCGGGGTCGTCTGGTCGGCCCTCGATCCAGGCGCGAAGCAAGGCATCTACCAGCAGCTCGCGTCGCATTTCGAGGCGCTCCCGGAAGTGGACGACGACTCGATCAAGAGCATCGACGACCTAGCGGGCGCAATCGAGCTTTATCACACTCTCGTGCGGCTGCGACGAGCAACGGAGGCGGCTGACATCTTCAGTGGCCGTATATTCGATCCCGCGGTTGACGATTTGGCCGCGTATCGAGAATGTGCGGAGCTCATGGAACTTTTTGTGGAAGAGTCCGGGTTGATTGACGAACTGCGCCAGCAAAATCATGGCGATGTGGCATTGCTTACTACATATCTTGGAGCTTGCCACCTAATGTGCGGTGATGCCGGTCGCGCTTTCACCGCCTTCCAGAGGTTCCGGGAGTACCCGATCGAAGCTGATTGGGGCAGGGCCCTTGGGTCTATTATTCTTTGTGCCCTCGGCAAGCCCGCAGACGCTGAGCTTTCCGTACGTAGCGAGTTGAATGGCGACTCAGCAAACATAGATACTCTTTCGATTCAGGCGCTGGCCAGCCTGGCGTTTCTGCAGGGACAATATAGCGTGGTAACCGGATGGCTGTCGGACAGCCGACTCCATACAGATGACATAGATTATCGAGCTTTCTTTGGCGCGCTCAATGTCCTGCAGCTCGGCCTGATGGCCCTTCATCAAGGCGACGTCGACAGCGCCCAATACTTCAGCGATGAGATCTTCGAGAAGGCCGCCGCCGATAGCCATCCGTTGATCGGCCTTCATGCAAAGGCGCTAGGTGCCGCGGTAGCGCATGCGAAAGGCGAATATGACCAAGCCCGTCAACTGCTCAGCGATGCGCTGGTCGTCGCCCGCCAGACGGGTGGCTCCGATAACGAGGCTGGCGTGCTCATCCAGTTCGCCGACGTGAACGCGGACACGGGGCGGCTGAACGAAGCGCGGAGCAATATCGCCGACGCACGGCAGCTCGCAGAACACGGCCAGCTGAGGCTGCGCCAGGCCGACGCGATGAACGTGCTCAGCAGAATCGAGCGCCTCGGCGGCGATCGGGCCGCGGCGGCGAGCGCGGCCGTCGAGGCGTACCGGCTGGCGTGGTGCGACGGTCCGCCGTTCTGCTACGAGTGGGGCATCAGGCAGGCGAGGCAAAACCTGGCGGCGGTCGGCGAGCCGGAACCGGCGGACCTCCCGGCGTACGAACCCATCGAGATGCCGGAGCTGAAAGCAATCCCCGACCAGGACGATGACCAAGCCCCGCCTGCGCCGAGCGGCGTGGAATAGGCAGGCGTGGCAGGCGTTGCCTTTAGTGATGGCGGCCGGCAACGGGGGCGGCGTAACGCCGGCGATCCAGGCATTTGCATGCCGTGGATGAGCACAGTTTTGTCCTGAGTAACATCCGTTCTTCATAACCTGCTTAGAGGTCCATGTTTTTCGCCACGCACAGAAATGACCATGACCGGCGCCCGGTGCCGGCGTCCCTCGCCCGTCCGGCGAAGCAGCTCATGCTGGTGCGCAAGCGCACCCAGCCGGCGGCCGTGTACATCGCCAGGCTCACCGCCACCGCGACGTTCGCCTACCTGATCGCGCTGCTGGTGCCCGCCGGGACCTCGCGTCCGGTGCTCGCGCCGCTGACCGCCCTGCTCGTGCTGCAGGCCAGCCTCTTCCAGACGATCCGCAGCGCCATGCGCAAGGTGGTGGCCGTGACCGCCGGCGTCCTCGTGGCGGTCACGGTCTCGGCGTTCGTCGGCTTCAGCTGGTGGCTGCTCGCGCTGCTCATCGCGGGCGCGCTTACCCTCGGCCTCCTGCTGCGCCTCGGCGACGACCTGCTCGAGGTGCCGATCAGCGCGATGCTGATCTTCGCGTCGGCGGGCGAGCACGCGGCCGCGTCCGGCCGGGTCGTCGACACCCTCGTCGGCAGCGCCGCCGGGCTGGCCGGCGGGCTGGCCTTCGCGCCGCTGCGGGTGCAGTCGGCTCGCGAGGCGGTCGGCGAACTGGCCAACAGGCTGGCCGGGCAGCTCGACACGATGGCCGCCGACCTGGCCGCCATCCCGCCTGGCGAAGCGCCCGACCCGGCCCGCGTCGCCGAGTGGCTCGACCAGACCAGGGCGCTGCGCGGCGAGATCGAGAACGTCGACGACACGCTCCGGCAGGCCGAAGACAGCGCCCGGCTGAACCCGCGCACGCTCCGCACGCCTGGCGCGCTGCCGGCGGCGGAGGTCGCGCTGCGCGGCGGGCTGGAGACGCTCGAGCACGCCGCGGTGACGTTGCGCGGCCTCACCCGGTCGATGCTGGACAGCTCCCGGACCGCGACCGAGGCCAGCCCGGTCAGGGACGAGCAGACCCGCGGCCGGCTGGCCAGCGTGCTGACACAGCTCGGACAGGCGATCCGCGCGTACAGCAGGCTCGTGCAGACGCTGCCGTCGGACCCGGAGCCGCTCGAATCCGAACTCACCGCCGCGCTCGAGGACGCGCACCGTCAGCAGGACCTGCTCGCGGACATCCTCGAGCCGCGCACCGCGCCCGAGGGCGGCGCCAGCGAATGGCCGATCCGCGGGGAGATCCTGGCCCACATCGACCGGCTGCGCACCGGGCTGCAGGTGGACCTCGGCGAGATCGCCCTGCCGCCCGCCCGCCGCCGGCAGCCGGGCAAGATACGCGCCCTGCTGCCGGCCGGCTTCCGGCTCCCGCGCCGGCAGCCTCAGGCCCCGAAGGAGATTGACCCGCGGGACATCACGCCGACCCGCTGAGCACGGCGGACAACCGCGCCGTCATGGCTCACCAGGATCAGCGTCAGCTGGTACTCGCGCCACAGCTTCTCCATCAGCCCGATGATCTCGTCGCGGGTCTCCTCGTCCAGGTTGCCCGTCGGCTCGTCGGCGAGCAGCACCTTCGGCTCCTTGACCAGGGCCCGGGCGATCGCGACGCGCTGCTGCTGCCCGCCGGACAGCTCGGACGGCAGGTGCCTGGCCCGGTCGGTGAGCCCGACGCTGTCCAGCGCCGCGGCCACCTTCCGCCGCCGCGCCGCGAGGCCGGCGTGCAGCGGGATCAGCGCCGCTTCCACGTTCTCCGCCGCGGACAGCGTGGGCACCAGGTTGAACGTCTGGAAGACGAACCCGATCGCGGTGGCGCGCAGCCGGGTGAGCTCGGCGTCGCGCATCCTGCCGAGGTCACGCCCGTCCAGCAGCAGCCGCCCGGAGGTCGGCCTGTCAAGGCCGCCGAGCAGGTTCAGCAGCGTTGACTTGCCGTGCCCTGTGCGGCCCCTGATAGCGAGCCATTCGCCGTCGCCGACGGTCAGGTCGACAGCGGAGACCGCCAGGACCTTCCCGGAGCCTGTGGTGTAGGCCTTGCCCACGCCGGTCAGCTCGTACATCGCCGGTCACCCCACCTTCGTCAGTGCGTCCGCCGGGCGCAGCCGGCCGATCCGCCAGCTCCCGAACGTTCCGGCCAGCAGGCCGCCGGCCACGGCCAGCACCACGGCGGCGAGGATCGCCGCGCCGCTGACCGACGCGACCAGCGGCACCGAGACGGTGTGGCTGGAGGTCGGGTTCAGCGCCCCGTTCGGCGTCACAATGTGCTCGCCGGTGGGCTGGGAGAGCGTCGCCGACAGGCTCGGCGCGATCGCGTTGATGATCGCCACCCCGGCGAAGCCGAGGCCCACCCCGATCGCCGCGCCGAGCAGGCCGAGGACGAACGACTCTCCCATCACCTGGGCGATGATCCGCCGGCCGCGCCAGCCGAGCGCCTTCAGCGTGCCGAACTCGCGCACCCGCCGGGATACGGCCAGCATCGTCAGCAGCACCGCGACGGCGAACGCCGCGATCAGCACCAGGACGGACAGCCATTTGCCGAGGTCGTTGGCGAGCTTCGCGGCGGACGACACCGAGCCGGTGACCTCGCTGGCGAGGCTGCTCGGCGTGGTGATCGTGGCCTTGGGCAGCAGCTTGGCGATCTCGCTCTGCACGGCCGGAATGTCCGCCGCGCTTGCCGCGGTGACGTAGACGGTGTTCACGTCGTTCTTCAGGCTGCCGCCGGCCGGCCCCTGTTCGGCCAGCGACTGGGCCCGCGCGAGCGGGATGTACACGTTGGGCGGGTTGCTGCCCTCCGGCTGGGCGACGGTGCCGATGATGGTGAACTTCGTGCCGCCGATCGTGATCGTGCCGCCCGTCTTCAGGCCGTTGGAGGCCGCGTAGTTCGCGTCCACCACGGCGACGTTCCGGTTCGCGTCCGCTGCCTTGAACGTGCGGCCCGTCCTGGTCACGGCGTCACTCAGCGGACCGAGCTTCTGCTGGCTGATATCGGTGCCGTCCACAGAGAACGACGTGGGCGGCGACGGGTTCTGGGAGATCGTCGTCTTGTTGTCGGTGAGCAGCAGGCCGCCGGCGGCCGCGGCCACGTCGTGCAGCGCCGCGATCTCGGCGGCCGCCTTCTCGTTCATCGGCGCGTAGGACGAGCTGGTCAGCGTGTCGATGGTGTACCCGTTCTTGAGCGACCGGCACTTGCCGTTGACGCACATCTGGGCGCCGTTCGGCCCCATTCCGAGGCTCACCCTGCTGCCGCCGCCGCTGCCGGTGCTCGGCTTGGCCTGGCCGGCGGACGGGGCCGCCCCGGTGACGGTGATGTCGGTCCCGACGCCGTACAGCCCCTTGAGGACGCCGGCCTGGGCGTTCTTCACGCCCGCCGAGGCGGCGGTGACGGTGATGACCAGGCCGACCCCGACGGCCAGCCCGAGCGCGATGAAGATCGCCTGCCTGAGCCGGCGGCGCAGTTCCCGTGCGAGATAGGTGAAGAAGAACATGCCGCCGTTGTACGGCCTGGCCGGTTGCACGGCGGTGACACCGCGTGCAACCGCGGTGCAACCGGCCGGACGGCAGGCTGGCCGACGGAAGGCCCATGGTCCCCCCTTGGAGGTACCGATGCCAGACGATTTCGATGCCAGCGACGACCACGGCGGGTGGGAAGACGAGGACATCCCTGACGAGGACGACTACCCGCAGCCTGAGCCGCCATGGCCGGCCGCCGGCCTGCCGCCTTACCAAGACGCTCCGCCGCGCCGCTGGCCGGCCCGGTACGGCGTCACGCTGGTCCTGACCGCCGTGGTCGCGGCGGCCGCCGGGTTCCTTGCCGTCATCGCCGTGCGCGACCTGTCCGCCCGCCCGGCCGCGGCCAGCAGCGTCGCGCCGGCCAGCGGCCGCGCGCCGAGCGCCGGCGCCCCGGCATCAGGCGGCGGCCCGGCGCCGACCACCGTCCCGGGCAGCGGCCAGACCGTTCAGCTGGAAATCGGCGGCAAGGTCACCGCGGTCAGCGCCACGTCGATCACGGTCGCGGGACCCGGCCATCAGGTGACGGCGGCCGTGACCAACGCGACGAAGGTCAGCGGCCGGGTCAGCAGCATCAGCGGCGTCAAGGCCGGCGACGAGGTGAGCCTCCAGGCCACCGCCACCGGCGGGAAGCTGACCGCCACCGCTATCCAGGATCCCGCCGGCCTTCCTTGACAGAGTCCTGCCAGCCTTCCTTGAGGGGAAGGTCAGCCTGCGGCGGTTTGCTGGTCCGAGGGACGCCCACCAGCAGGGAGAACCGCTATGCGGGTGCTCGTGGCAGAAGACGACGGCGAGCTGGCGGAGGCGATAGCCGCCGGGCTCCGCCTGGAGGGAATGGCGATCGACACGGCCCTGGACGGGGACGCCGCCCTGGACCGCGCCCTGGTCAACGACTACGACGTGATCGTGCTCGACCGTGACCTGCCGGGCGTCCACGGCGATGAGGTGTGCGCCACGCTCGCCGGCACGGTCCGCGCGCGGATCCTGCTGCTGACCGCCGCGGGCACGATCGCCGACCGCGTCGCCGGGCTGGGTCGCGGCGCCGACGACTACCTGCCCAAGCCGTTCGCGTTCGCCGAGCTGATAGCCAGGATCCGGGCGCTCGGCCGCCGGTCCCACCCCGCCGTCCCGCCGGTGCTGACCGCGAAGGGCATCACGCTGGACCCGGCCCGCCGGCTGGCCACCCGGTACGGCAGGATCCTCGACCTCGGTCCCAAGGAGCTGGCCGTCCTCGAACTGCTCATGGCGGCGGGCGGCCGCGCGGTGTCCGCCGAGGAGCTGCTCGAGCGCGGCTGGGACGAGATGGCCGATCCGTTCAGCACGGCGGTGAAGGTCACGGTCAGCCGGCTGCGGCGCAAGCTCGGCGAGCCGACGGTGATCGAGACCGTCGCCCAGGCCGGGTACCGCATATGAGGCGCGGCAGCGTCAGGCTCCGGCTCACCGTGCTGTTCGGCGCGCTGTTCCTCGTCGCCGGGGCGGCGCTGCTCGCCATCACGTACGGACTGGTCCGCCACGCCACGAACGACATTTTCCTGTCCACCACCAGCTCCGGCTCCGGCGGGGGCGCCGGCAGCGCCGTGGGCGGTTCCGCGGCGCTGCCGACCACAACGGACCCGCTGCAGGCCCAGGCCGTGCGGATCGCCGGCACCGCCAAGGCCGCGGAGAACGACGCCCTGCTGCTGTACTCGGGCATCGCACTGGGGATCATGGCGGTCGTATCGATGGCGCTCGGCTGGTTCGCGGCCGGCCGCGCGCTGCGCCCGCTGCGGCGGATCACCGCGGCCGCGCAGCGGATCTCCGCCACGAACCTGGACGAGCGGCTGGCGGTCGGGGAGCCGGATGACGACCTGCGTGAACTGGCGGACACGATCGACGATCTCTTCGGCCGCCTGGACGCGTCGTTCGGCGCGCAGCGACAGTTCGTCGCCAACGCCTCGCACGAGCTGCGCACCCCGCTGGCCCGCTCGCGGACCATGCTCGAGGTCGCGCTCCGCGACCCCGGCGCGGACGCCGAGTCGCTGCGCGCCACCTGCCGCCGGGTCCTGGTCGCCGGGGAAGAACAGGAGCGGCTGCTCGAGGCGCTGCTGACGCTCGCGCGGGGGCAGCGCGGACTCGACCGCCGCGTCCCCGTCGACCTGGCCGCCGTCACCAGGGACGTGCTCGCGGCGCGCGGCGCGGAGATCGCGGCCAGCCGGCTGGAGATGACGGTCACGCTCGAGCCCGCGCTGCTGGCCGGCGACCGCGCCCTCACCGAACGCGGCGTGGCCAACCTGATCGACAACGCGCTCAGGCACAACGTGCCCGGCGGAGCCGTCTGGGTCACGGCCGGGACCGAATCCGGTCAGGCGGTGCTGGCGGTGGCCAACACCGGCCCGGAGGTGCCGCCGGCCGAGGTCCGCCGCCTGCTGGTCCCGTTCGAGCGCGGCGGAACCGCGCCGACGCCGCGGGCGCGCCCGCCCGCCGACGGCGAAGGTCTCGGGCTTGGCCTGCCGATCGCGGCGGCGATCGCCGCCGCGCACGGCGCCGTCCTCACCGTGGCCGCGCGTCCCGAAGGCGGCGGGCTGGCTGCCGGGCTTGCCTTCCCGGCCGCCGATCCGCAGTGGTGCGCGAGGCAAGCGCCCGTCAGAGCACCGGCCACCGCGGCGGACGTGCCAAGCGACGCGCACCTGGCGGCGGCTGCCCCTGCCTGACCGGTCTAGCCCCGCACCAGGGGGCTACTCGGTGCGGTCCTGGATCTCGGTCCAGAGACCGCGGTAGGCGCGGGCGGCTGAGCTGCGCGGCGCGAAGACGGTGACCGGGGCGCGCTGCACCGACATGTTCTCCACGACCGCGAGATACGGGACGGTCGTGGCGGCGACACGGGCCCGTTCGGAATACAGATTTTCCGTGATCTCCTTGTGCAGCTTTTTGCGGCGGTCAACCATCGAAAAGAACGCGAGCACTTCCGGGCGGCGGCCGTCGAATTCGTCCACGAATTCCGTCAGCTGGTCCAGCGTCCGCACCGACAGCGTCGTGGGGATGAGCGGAACGACGATCACGTCCGCGGCGTGCAGCACGTTCTCCGACACCAGCGAAATGCCCGGCGGGCAGTCGAGGAATACCGCGTCGTATTCGGCGGCGAGGGGGGCGAGCAGCTTCGCCAGCTTGCGGCCCGGCTTCCCGCCCGCGCTGTCCAGCAGCAGGTCCATGTTGCGGTAGGTGAAGTCGGCGGGGATCAGGTCCAGGTTGTCGAAGTCGGTCCCCTTGATCGCGTCGTCAAGCGCCCGCGTGCCGCGGATCAGCGCCTTGCCGCCGCCCTTGACCCGCGGCTTCACCCGGAACATGAAGCTCGCCGCCGCCTGCGGGTCCAGGTCCCACAGCACGGTGCGCAGCTTGCTCTCCGTCGCTGCGAGATAGGCGAGGTTGACCGCCGTCGTCGTCTTCCCGACGCCGCCCTTGATGTTGTACGTCGCGTATATCTTCACGCTGACCCTCCGCGCAGCAGCGCCGCCATCCGGCGCTGCCCGTCCACGCCGGCGAACGCGGCGAACCGCCGCTGGAAGTCCTCCCGTGCCGCCTGCTGCCGCGCCGCCAGCCCGGCCGTGACTTCGCCCATCGCGAGAAGCGTAACCGCCGGCGCCTCGTCCGCCGCCAGCATGCTCGTGGCCAGCGCCCTGATCTCGCCGATCTGCACCTCGGTGTCCTGGAACTCGCCGAGGCAGTCCTGCAGCCGCTTGAGGTCAGCGAGCACCGCGCCGTAGGCGTCCGCCGGGTACAGCGGCGCGAAGAACTCCAGCGCGTACCGCAGCTCTTTGCAGCGCTTGCGCAGGTCATGCAGGTTGTCATGGGGCGAGGCTGGCGTGATCACGGCGCCGCGCTTGGCGACCTTCGCGAACGCCAGCCTGGTCCTGTCCGCGGCGAGGGTGCCGGTCGTCTCCCCCGCCGCTCTCCTGGATTGTCCGGAACGTCCGGTGCCTGCTGTCCCGGCCTTCACGCTGTCCAGGATCGCGGTCAGCCTCTCCCGCCAGTCCCGCGTCAGCGTGACGAACCTGGGCGAGCGCAGCCCACGGGCCAGCACGCGGAATTCCTTGACCCGGCGCTGTCTGAGGTACGCGCGGAATGGCTCCAGGTCATCCGGCTTCGCGGCGCGCAGCGTCCTCGCGGTGTCCTCGAAATCGAGCAGGTGCACGTCGAGGTCCCTGGTCGGCGTGGTCAGGTCGCCGACCCACTTGAACTCGGCGGCGAACCGTGCCAGCTCGCGGCCGGTCAGCGCGGTGCCCCGGGGCGCGAGCGGTGCGGTGAGGGCGTCGCCGAACAGCTTCAGCGCCGACCGCGACCTGCGCACCGAGACCCGCAGGTCGTGCAGGAACTCGGTGTCGATGTCGCGGAGCACGCCGGGCACGTTCGCCTCGACGATGTCGAGCAGCCGCAGCAGGATCGTCGCCGCGGCTTCGGCGGCGGGCATCTGGCGGGTGATGTCCGCGGCCACCTTGTTCGAGTAGTCGCCGGGGTACCGGCCGATGGCGTGCAGCGCGTCGGCGAGCAGCGGCTGCGTGACGGGCCGCACGCCAGGGATGCCCGCGACGATGCGGGCGGCGCGCCTTGCCTGGCCCAGGTAGCCGCGGACTTCCGTGATCGTCAGGCGCGGCGGCAGCGGCCGGGCTTCTCCTGCCGCGAGCGCCGGGTGCTCGACGAGTAGCCTGGCGACCGTCTTGCCGTCCTCGTTGAGCAGCCGGTACGCCGTCGTCGTGCCGGTGACGGTGACCTCGGGGAGCAGGGCACGCGGCGCGACGACGCCGCTGATGCTGGTCGCGATCGAGCCGTCCGGCAGGTCCCTGAGCTGGTGCGGGCGGGACGCCTGCCAGCCTGTCACCGGCTGGACGGCGTCACGGGCCGGCGCCACGCCGCCGCTCAGCCGGAGTTCGCCGCCGTGGTGCGCGACCGCGTACTCGAGCGTCAGGTCGGCCTTGTACAGCCGCCAGTCGAAGGTGTCGAACCACGTGCGGCGGCGGGCGCCGCGCGGCACGCCGCGGTCGTGAACCAGCTCGAAGTCCTGTCTCAGGGCCTCGAGAACCTCAGCGACAACGACGTCGCAGGTTTGCGAGTCTTCTCCGGAGGCTATGAAACCTGCCAGGCCAGGTGTGGTCATCCCGTCAAACTCCTTCCCGGCAGGATCCGCCCCCTCGGCGTCTATTTAAGCGCATTTTTACGTATAAGTGGTAATAGTGTTCATCTTCCGTTTACCTTGTGTTCATTTTACTGGGTAGTAAAGCCAGTTTGCCCAGGTGGCCGCCTGGATGAACATCGCGACAGACCGGGTCTTTCAGGGATTTCGCCCGGCTTTAACCGACGGCGACCGGCCATGAATGGCCGGTCGCGGCGCTGACGTCGGCCGGGCGCGGCATGCCCGCCTGGGTGCCGGGCCGGGTGGCCGCCGCGGCCCCGGCCGCGGCGGCAGCGATCACCGCGTCGTGCGGCGGGACGCCCGCCGCGAGGGCCACCGCGAGCGCGCCGACGAAGGTGTCGCCGGCGCCCACGCTGTCCACCGGCCGCACCGGGAATCCGGGCACGATCAGCGCGCCCGCCGGCCCGCAGTAGGCGGCGCCTGCCGCGCCCGCGGTGACCACGGCGTTGCGCGCGCCGGCCCGGGCCAGATCGGCCGCCGCGCCGTCCGCGCCCGCCGCGCCGGCCAGGCCGGCGACCCGCCTGCCGAGCACCGCCGTGGCCTCCGACTCGTTCACCACCAGCCAGTCGACGCCGGCCGCCACGATGCCTGCCGCCTCAGGCGGCGCGGGCGCCAGGTTCAGCATGCGCAGCCCGTAGCTCCCCGCGGTCAGCGCCGCGCGGATGGCGGCCGCCGGCACCTCGGCGCTGATCACCAGCGCGGCGGCGTCCGTGACCTCGCTGACCGCGTTGACTTCCGGCGGGCCTGCTTCGCGGTTCGCGCCCGGCGCGACCGTGATGATGTTCTCCCCGCCCGCGTCGACCGTGATCATGGCGAGTCCGGTGGGCACGCCCCGCACGGTCCGCACGGCGGCGTCGCTGACTCCCTCGGCGACGAGGGCGGCCCGCAGCGCCCGGCCGAAGTCGTCGTCCCCCACGCAGCCGGCCATCAGCACGTCCCCGCCGAGCCGGGCCGCGGCGACCGCCTGGTTGGCGCCCTTGCCGCCCGGCGCGAAGGCAGCCGCGCCGCCGAGTACCGTCGCGCCGGGCGCGGGCAGCCGCGGCACGGTTACGGAGATGTCCATGTTCAGGCTGCCCAGCACGGTCAGCCGCGCGCTAGAGACCACAGGCGAAAGGTACTCCTCCCGCGCCGGGATGGTTACCGTGCCCGCCGCCGATGGCGAAATCCTAAGATCTTCCCTGATTTTCGGCTTTGCCCTGGCTTTCTGACTGGGCAGCGGCGTCCGTCGCGCTACCTTGGTCAGCACATTCGCGCGGGTCGATCGGGCGATGACGAACCTGCAGCCTTCCAGCTGCCTGCCCGCGGGGGAATCGCGTGGTTTCTAGGGCACTCCTGTTCCGGCCCCGCCAGGGGAACCCCGCAGGCGACCCCGGCGCCGGCCGTTTCCGTGCCGCGCTCGGCACGCTCTTCCCCGTAGCGCCCAGTGTGCCGCCCCGGCTGCCGCGCGAACGGCTGGTGCGCGCCTGCCTCGAGATCCTCGCCGTCCTTGTGGCCGCGGTGGCGATGCTGTTCCGCGTCGCTCACATTCCGGCCTGGGACCTGGTCTACGCCGAGGACAACGGCGTCTTCCTCGTCGGAGCGCTCGCGCATCCCTGGCACCTGCTCACCCCCTTTGGCGGCTACCTGGAGCTGGTGCCGCGCATCCTCGGGCAGATCGTCTCGCTGCTGCCGCTGTGGGACGCCCCGCGGATCTACGCGGCTTCCGGGGCGCTCATCGCGGCCATCTGCGCGCTGTTCACGTACCACGCCAGTGAGGGATACATCCGGTCGCCCTGGCTGCGGGCCACGCTGGGGGCTGCCCTGATCCTGCTGCCGCTCGCGCCGATCGAGATGGCCGACAGCGGGGTGACTTCCCCCTGGTACTTGCTCCCCACGGCGTTCTGGGCGGTGATGTGGCGGCCCACGACCCGGTGGGGGATGCTGGCCGCCGCGCTCATGGCCTACGCGGCGGCCTCGTCCGAGATCGTCGTGATCATCTATATTCCGCTGCTCGTGGTCCGGATCATCGCACTGCCGCGCTGGCGGGAGCACGCGGTCACGATCGGCTTCCTGCTCGGCCTGCTGACCCAGGCGCTGGCGATCCTGTCCACCTACGCTCAGCACGCACAGCGGCTCACCGGGTACAGCCCGCTGCTCGCCTCGGTCAAGTTCTATTTCCACGCCTTCGTCTTGCGCTCCGTCGGCTGGCACCTGTCGTGGTGGCTCCAGCGGCCGCTCGGCCTGAACGGTGCCACGGCGGTTGTCGGCGCGTTCCTGCTGGCCGTCCTCGCCTGGGTCCTGATCAGCGGCGACAAGCAGGTCCGCGTCTTCGCCGTGCTGGCAACCGTGACGGGATTCGCGCAGGTGATCGCCGTCGCGTCCGTTCCCGGCCCGCCCGGCGGCGGCTGGGTGGCGCGCGAAGTGGCCATCCCGGCCTTCCAGCCGGGCTCCCGCTACGACGCCCTCCCGGTGATGCTCCTGGACGCCATGGTGATCATCGCGGTCGACGCGTTCGTCCGCCGCCGCGGCGGGGTCAGGCTCACCCCGCTGCCGCCCTCGCGGCACTCATGGCCCTTCCGGCTGGGCCCGCGACCGTGGGCGGTGGTCGTGGTCGCGGCGCTGACCTGCGCGCTCGCGTTCGGCTGGGTAACTGACTACAGGTACTACTCACCCAGCCGCGTCAGCCAGGGTTACTGGACGCACACCTTGAACCACTGGCTGAGGGCCTGCGCCAGCAGCAAGACCGGCGAGATCTCGCTGCCCACCTGGGATGCTCCCAAGATGACCGTCCCCTGCTCCCGCGTTCACCGCTAGCGTCCCGGTCGTCCCGGCGCCGGGGGTCTATGACTTCCGTCACGTTCAGCGACCGCACCCAGCGGAGTCCAGACCGCGGCCACGCGCCCAGGTGAATGCCGCGGGCATTGTGGGTAAAGAAACTAGGCGGTTGACGCCCGTTGCGTGACGTTCTCTTCGCCAGCCGTCCCGAGTGGACAGTGCGCCCTAACGCGATATATCTTGATAAATGGAGGTAATCATGAATGACTTCGAGCGCCGGATCCGGGAGCTCATCAACCTGTGGAGCACCAAGGTCAGCGACTGGTGGTCCAACTCGAGCATCAAGTCGGCCCTGGCGAACCCGTCGGCAAGCACCGCTGACCTGCGCCGTCAGGCGTCGGCTCAGGCCCAGCGCGCCGGGACCGCGGTCAAGGACCTGCGGGACAGCGACACGGCAAAGAAGGCCGCGACCGCGATGAAGGACCTGCGCGACAGCGACACGGCAAAGAAGGCCGCGACGGCGCTGGCGGACCTGCGCCAGCGGGAGCCGGTGCGCAAGGCTGAGGAGAGCGCCAAGCGCGCCCTGCAGGACCTGCGCAGCGGCCACAACGGCGGCGACAAGTCCTGACCGAATAATTCAGTTGCGGTGATCGTCGCCGGAATGGGACGCTGCACGCGCGACAGGTAGGCGCCGGCCTCACGGCCGGCCGTGCGAAAGGAGGGGCCCTGATGTATACGCCCGCTGCGGGCTGCACTCAGCCCGTCCTTTCCACAGCCCACCTGAGGAGCAGCAGTGCGCGACAGCGCAGAATCCTTCGACCCCGCGTACGGCAGGGTCCGCCGCGCCGGCCGTAAGCGCCGGCCGTATTTCGACGACGAGGCGACGTCCGCCAAGCGTGACCGGTACCGTCCCAGGCTCGTCACCGAGGATGCCGAGGACGCGACCGACGGCTTGCCCGAGGGCGATCGCTGGTCCACCTGGGACCAGTCCACTCCCACCGAGCGCGGCCCGCGACCGCACCCGGAGTGGCTCGTGACCGAGCTGGCCGCGGTCGACACCGAGCTCGGCATCCTGAAGACCGGCAAGGAAGCCGATGTCTACTTGCTGCGCCGTGGCGTGCCTGGTGGCCGGTCGTGCCTGCTCGCGGCCAAGCGGTACCGGGACGCCCAGCACCGGCTGTTCCACCGGGACGCCGGGTACCTGGAAGGGCGCCGCACCAGGGAAAGCCGGGTCAACCGCGCGGCCGCCAACCGGAGCACGTTCGGCAGGCAGGCGATCGCCGGGCAGTGGGCGAACGCCGAGTTCGGCGCGCTGTGCCAGCTGTACGCCGCGGGGCTGCCCGTGCCCTACCCCGTGCAGATCACCGGCACCGAGGTGCTGCTCGAGTTCATCGGCGATCCGGACGGCACCGGCGCGCCTCGGCTGGCCGAGACCCGTCCCGACGGCGCCGAACTGGCCGCCCTGTGGGACCAGCTCGTGGCCGCCCTCGCCGGGCTGGCCGGGCTCGGGTACGCGCACGGCGACCTGTCCCCGTACAACCTGCTGGTGCACGGCGGGCGGCTGGTGATGATCGACCTGCCGCAGGTGGTTGACGTGGTGTCGCACCCGAACGGGCGCGGTTTCCTCGACAGGGACGCCCGCAACGTCGCGACGTGGTTCGCCGTCCGCGGGCTGCCCGGCGCGGACCAGGAAAGGCTGGCGCGCCTCCTCGCCGAGGAGGCGCGCCTGGCCTGACCGACTGCGAGCGCTAGACGGTCTGCTTCACGGTGAGCTTGCCGTTCCGCACGGTGCCCAGCCGCTGGGCGCGGCGGGCGATCGAGCTGTCGTGCGTGACGATCACCATCGTCAGCCCGTTGTCCTGCCAGAGCTTCTCGAGCAGGCCGATGATCTCGTCGCGGGTGTCCTCGTCCAGGTTTCCTGTCGGCTCGTCGGCGAGCAGCACCTTCGGCTCCTTCACCAGCGCGCGGGCGATCGCCACGCGCTGCTGCTGGCCGCCGGACAGCTCCGTCGGCAGGTGGCGCAGCCGGTCGCCGAGCCCGAGCGAGCTCAGCGCCTCGGCGGCGCGAGCCCGCCGCGACGCGCCGCTGACCCCGAGCGGGACCAGCGCCGTCTCCACGTTCTCCAGCGCGGACAGCGTGGGGATCAGGTTGAAGGTCTGGAAGATGAAGCCGATAGAGTCGGCCCGCACCTTCGTCATCTGAGCCTCCCGCGTCCGCGCCAGGTCACGGCCGTCGAAGTCGACGGAGCCGGAGGTCGGGCGGTCCAGGCCGCCGAGGATCTGCAGCAGCGTGGACTTGCCGTGGCCGGTCGGTCCCTGGATGGCGAGCCACTCGCCGTCGGGGATCTCGACGTTGACGCCGCGCAGCGCGTGCACCGTCTCGCGGCCCTTGGGGTAGTCCTTGGTCACGTTCGTGAGCTTGTACATGGATCTTCGCCTCCCGGTGAATCCGCGCCCTCAGGCGACCTTGGACAGGGCGTCCGCCGGGCGCAGCCGCGCCGCCCGCCAGCCGCCGAACGCTCCGGCGATCAGCCCGCCGAGGATCGCGAGGCCGACCGCGACGATGATGATGGCGATCGTGACCGGTGCGTGCAGGTGCTCCGTGACGGAGCCGGCGGTACGTGCCGCGTTCGAGAACGCGCCGCGGAAGGGGTTGTTCCCGCCCCCTGCGCCGCCGGTGGGGGCCGCGCCGCCGCCGGGGAACCCGCCGCCGCCGAAGTTGCGCGCGCCGCCCGGCGTGGCCGAGCCGGTGGTGTTGCTGGCGAGGCTCGCGGTCAGCGGCGACGAGAACTTGTTGACCAGCGCCGCGCCGGCGAAGCCGAGGCCGACGCCGATCACGCCGCCGGCAATGCCGATCGCGACCGCCTCGCCCATCACCTGGAAGACGATCCTGCGGCTCTTCCAGCCGAGCGCCTTCAACGTGCCGAACTCACGGACCCGCCGCGTGACGGCCGCCATCGTGAGCAGGCTGGCCAGCAGGAACGAGGCGATGAGCACCGCAATCGCCAGCCACTTGCCGAGGTTGTTCGCCAGGCTCGCCGCGCTGGAGATCGAGCCGGTGACCTCGCTGGCGAGCGTGTTCTGGTCGGTGACGGTCGAGCCGGGCACCGCCTTGGAGATCGAGCTCGCCACCGAGCTGATGTCCCCGCTGTTGCTCGCCGTGACGTAGATCGTGTTCACGTCGTTCTTCATGTTGGCCAGCGTCTGCGCCACGCCGAGCGGGATGTAGACGTCCGCCGGGTTGTCGCCCGCGGGCTCGCTGACGATCCCGACGACCTTGAAGTTGGTGGCCGTGTTCTTCGAGTTGCCGACAGCGATCGTGGAGCCGACCTTGAGCTTGTTCTGCGTCGCGTAGCTGGCGTCGACGAGCGCGACGTCCGACGCGTTGTCGGCGGTGGTGAACGTCCGCCCGGAGCTGACCTTCCCGGTGCTGAGCGGACCCAGCTCGCCGTTGGCGATGTCGACGCCGTTCACGGTGAAGCTGTTGATGTTGAAGTTCGCGCCGAAGCTGCTGGGGTTCCCGCTTCCGCTGTTCGAGCCGCCCCCGCCACCGCCTTGGAAGCCGCCGCCACCGCCGCCGCCGTTGTTGAAGTTGAGCGCGGGCACCGTGCCGCTGATCGTGCGGTCGCTCAGCGTCAGGCCGCCGGCCGCGGCCGCCACGTTGTCCATCTTCGCGATGCTGGTCACGTTGGACGAGCTGATGGACGCCAGCGTGCCGCCGGAGGACAGCGTGTTGTTGTCAATCTTGCTGCCGGCCTTCGGGCGGCTGGTCGACCCGATCGACTGCCGGAAGCCGAACCCGAACCCGTTGCCGGTCGAACCAGCGGCCGCCGTCTTGGTCACGGTGATGTCGGTGCCGACGCCGTACAGCGAGTGCAGGACGGACGCCTGGGCGTTCTTGACCCCGGCCGACGCCGCGGTCACGGTGATTACCAGGCCAATCCCCAACCCCAGGCCGATCGCTATGAAGATTGCCTGCCGCATCCTGCGCCGCAGCTCACGACTGATATAGGTGAAGAACATCAGACTCCTCGGCGAACTCAAGACTTAGTGGTGGCGCGGATCCGCCGTGCCGGAGGAGCGCATTTCGCCCCGGACGCTGCACCCGCGCCGCCGCAAATGCTTTCGGCGCTACCTGAGGAGACTCTGAAAAAGACCTGCGAACCAGCCCCAGCCGAACCCCGCACCCTGAAGGCCATCCAGTGCGGCGCATGCCAGTCCCGGATCGTTTAAACGAAAGAAAAGCACGCATATAGCGCGCTTTTCTTTCGTGATCATGGAATTGTCGGGTTCAGCTTTCGCGGAGGGCGCGGATGCCTTCCTTCAGCGACGACATCGTGGCGATGACCGCCGAGGGCTCGTAGCCGCAGTGGGCCATGCAGTTCGCGCAGCGCGGGTCCTTGCCCCGGCCGTACTTCTCCCACTCCGTGGTCTCGATCAGCTCCTTGTACGACGAGACGTACCCGTCGGACATCAGGTAGCAGGGCTTCTGCCAGCCGAACAGCGAGTACGACGGGATCGACCACGCCGTGCACTCGTACTCGACCTTGCCCTCGAGGAAGTCGAGGAACAGCGGCGTGTGCATCAGGCGCCACCGCTTGCGCCGCCCGTCGGCAAACGCCTTGCGGAACATCTCGCGGGTCTCCTCCACGCCCAGGAAGTGCTCCTGGTCCGGCGCCTTCTCGTAGGCGTACCCGGGCGAGATCTGCAGGTCGTCCACGCCAAGGTCGTCGTTGAGGTAGTTGAGCACGTCGATGACGGTCTGCGGCGTGTCGGTGTTGAAGAAGGTGGTGTTGGTGTTGACCTTGAACCCCTTCTCCTGCGCCAGCTTGATCGCCGCGACGGCCTGGTCGAACACGCCTTCCTTCGACACCGACTCGTCGTGCCGCTCGCGCAGCCCGTCGATGTGCACCACCCAGCGGAAGTACGGCGACGGCTTGAACTTGTGCAGGTGCTTGGGGAGCAGCACCGCGTTCGTGCACAGGAAGACCATCTTCTTGCGCTTGAGCAGCTCCTCGACGATGACCTCGATCTGCGGGTGCATCAGCGGCTCGCCGCCGGCGATGGACACCATCGGCGCGCCGGA